>NZ_JBHVDD010000027.1:0-29870 GCF_042802995.1 Streptomyces sp. NPDC057438 | reverse complement strand
GCGGGGTGCGGGTTCCGTGCGGGGCACGGGTTCCGTGCGGGGTGCGGGTTCCGTGCGGGGCACGGGTTCCGTGCGGGGTGCGGGTTCCGTGCGGGGTGCGGGTCCGGTGGGGCTTCTCGCGCGGTTGCCCGCGCCCCTGAGAAGCAGGGGCTGCGCCCTCTGCCTGTCGGTAGCGTCACCCGCGGACAAACCCGGCCCCACCCACGGAGTGACGTGCGGGACTCTAGTGTGGGGGTTCTCGTTGAGGGACGAGAGGGCAGCCGGGGGCAGCGGAAGGTCGGAGCGTGGGTAAGAGAAGGCGTGTCGACGAGCGGAAGGCCGCGACGTCGGGGAGGTCGCGGCGGCAGCTCGTACTGGGCGGAGCGGCGGTCGCGGCCCTCGGTGGCGGTGCGTTCGCCGTGTACACGGTGTTCGGCGCCGGCGCGTCGGCCGACGACGGCTCGGCCGGCGCCGAGGCCGTGAAAAGCGGCCCCCTGTCCGCCGGTGAGGTCCGTACGGCCGCCACCGCGTTCCTGACGGCCTGGCAGAAGGGCACCGTCGCCAAGGCCGCCGCCGCCACCGACGACGCGGCGGCCGCGAAGACCGCGCTGACCGGCTTCACGAAGGACGCCCACGTCAAGGACGTCACCCTCACCCGGGGCAAACGCGCGGGCGACAAGGTGCCGTTCACGGTGAAGGGCACGGTCTCCTACAAGGGCACGGAGAAGCCGCTCACCTACGAGACCGCCCTCACCGTCGTACGGGCGAAGAAGGACGGCGAACCCGTCGTCGACTGGCGGCCGTCCGTCGTCCACCCCGAACTGGACGAGGGCGACCGCCTGGTGACCGGCGAGGCGGGCACGCCCCCGGTGAAGGCCCTCGACCGGGACGGCGGTGAGCTGACGACGAAGAAGTACCCCTCGCTGGGCTCGGTGCTGGACGGTCTGCGGGAGAAGTACGGCAAGAAGGCGGGCGGCAGGGCGGGCGTCGAACTGCGGATCGTCCGCGCGGATCCGGCGGACCCTGGGGACGCCGGGTCGGACGGCAAGTCCTCCGCCGATTCCACGGATTCCGCCAAGTCCGGGAACTCCACGAAGTCCACGAAGGACAAGGCCGCCGACAAGACGCTGCTGGAGCTGAGCGAGGGCACCCCGGGGGAGCTGAAGACGACGCTCAGCCCGGCACTGCAGGCCGCCGCCGAGGCGAAGGTGGCGGCCACGAAGCGGGCGTCGGTGGTCGTGATGCGCCCCTCGACCGGCGAGATCCTGGCCGCGGCCAACTCCAGCAGCTTCAACGTGGCCTTCCAGGGCTCCCTGGCTCCCGGCTCCACGATGAAGATCGTGTCGTCGGCGCTGCTCATCGACAAGGGTCTCGCGTCGGCGGAGAAGGTCCACCCCTGTCCCAAGTTCTCGTCGTACGGCGGCTGGAAGTTCCAGAACGACGACAAGTTCCAGATCAGGAACGGCACGTTCAAGGCCAGCTTCGCGCGCTCCTGCAACACCGCCTTCATCTCCCAGGCCAAGAAGCTGGACGACAACTCCTTGACCCTGGAGGCCCAGCAGGTGTTCGGGCTCGGCCTGAACAACTGGGCCATCGGCGTGTCCAGCTTCGACGGCGCGGTGCCGGTGCAGCGCGACGCCCCGATGGCGGCCTCGCTGATCGGCCAGGGCGGGGTGCGGATGAATCCGCTGAACATGGCGTCGGTGGTGTCGACGGCCAAGACGGGTGTCTTCAAACAGCCCTACCTGGTCGCCCCGTCCGTCGACGGCCGCACCCTCGCCACCGCCGCCCGGCCCATGTCCGCCGCGGCCCGCACTCAGCTGCGCGAACTCCTGCGCTACACCGCCGCGGCCGGTACGGCGGCCGAGGCGATGTCGGGCCTCGGCCCGGACTACGGGGCCAAGACCGGCTCCGCCGAGGTGGACGGCCAGAAGGAGCCCAACGGCTGGTTCACCGCGTGGAAGGGCGACCTGGCCTCCGCCGGGGTCGTCCAGGAGGGCGGCCACGGAAGCGAGTCGGCGGGCCCGATCGTGGCGGCGCTGCTGAAGGCGGGCAGCGGGGGCTGAGCCCCCGGCGTTCAACGGTCGGCGGCAGGCGGCAGGCGGCAGGCGGCAGGCGGCAGGCGGCAGCGGTCACGTACGGCCGCGGTCACGTACGGCCGCGGTCACGTACGGCCGCGGACAGGGGTCTTCTCGTACGACCCCGGGGTCGCGTCCAGGCACCAGTCGAAGACCGACGCCCAGGGGCCGTAGCCCGCGTCCAGGTCCAGGTGGGCCTGGCCCGGCAGCACGTCGGCGTCCAGGCCCAGCGGTCCGGCGTAGACCTCGGCCGCGCCGCCGGGGCAGTACGGGTCGTCGTCACCGCCCACGACCCGGGTGTACGAGGCGGCCGCGGCCAGCCGGGCGGGGTCCGGCGGCGGCGGGGCGAACTCGGTTATCTCCGGGTGCTCCAGGGCGACTTCGGGGGCGGGCGGGGCGACGAGCAGGACGCGGTCGACGGGGCCGGACAGGACGTCGTCCCGCGCCACCGCGTGCAGCCACAGCAGACAGGCCAGGCTGTGGCAGACCACCGTGATCCGCCGTCCCGCCAACTCGCCCAGCAGCGCGTCCAGTTCGGCCAGCCACCGCTCCAGGTCCGGGTCGTCCGGCTCGGGCAGCTGCGGGTACACCACCTCGTGGCCCAGGTCGGTGAGACGGTCGGCCAGCCAGTGCTGCCAGTGCGCGGCCGGGCGGTGGTTCTGCCAGCCGTGCAGGATCAGGAAGGCGCGGGTGCCGTCGGCGGGCGGGGTCGGTGTCATCCCCAGATCGTCAGCGAAACGTCCCGACCGGTCCAGTGCCGTCTCTGTGACTGGATGCGCGGTGGGCCGCGATGGGCCGCGGCAGGCGGGACTTCTCGCGAAGACCGCGTGACCGGGCGGCGTGACCGGCCCCTCCGTGCGCGCCCGCCGGACCGCCCCGACAACCCGCTCGCATGGCCTGTACACGCACCGCTAGCGTGCCCGCATGACCAACCCCACGCAGGACACCGAGGGCTCCGCGGCCCACCCCCGTTTCGCCGAGGCGCTCACCGCGCTGGGCCTGGGCGAACTGCACACCCGGATCCGCCGGTTCCCGGAGGCCACGAGGACCGCGGCGGAGGCGGCCGCCGCCCTCGGCTGCGAGCTGAGCGAGATCTGCAAGTCGCTGATCTTCGCGGCGGACGGCGTCCCGGTGCTGGTACTCATGGACGGCGCGTCGAGGGTCGATCTGGAGGCGGTCCGGCGGGAGCTCGGCGCCACGAAGGTCACCCGGGCCCGCGCCGACGTCGTACGGGAGACGACCGGCTACGCGATCGGCGGGGTCCCGCCCTTCGGCCACCGGACGAGGACCCGTGTCCTCGCGGACCGCTCGCTCCTGGACCACCCGACGGTGTGGGCGGCGGCCGGCACCCCGTACACCGTCTTCCCCATGGACCCCGGAACGCTGATCGCGCACGCGGGCGCCACCCTGGTGGACGTCCGCGAGCCGAACGCGTGACCCCCGCCGTCACCGCGGCGGTGCTGCTCGCCGCGGTCACGCACGCCAGCTGGAACGCCATCGCGCACCGGATCACGGACAAGCTGGTCGGGTTCACGCTGATAGCCGGCGGCGGGGCGCTGATCGGCTTCGCGATGGTGCCGTTCGTGCCGCTACCGGCGGCCGGCGCGTGGCCGTACCTGATCGCCTCGGCGATCGTGCACCTCATCTACTACGTGTTGCTGATGACGTCCTTCCGGCTGGGCGACTTCGGCCAGGCGTACCCCCTCGCCCGCGGCTCCGCGCCCCTCGTCGTCACCGTCCTCGCCGCCGTCTTCGCGCACGAGGTCCCGGACGGCTGGGCGGCGGCCGGCATCCTGCTGAGCTGCGCCGGGCTGACCGGGGTCGCGCTGTGGGGCCTGCGCGGCGACCGTCCGCACTGGGCGGCGATCGGGGCCGCGCTGGCCACCGGCCTGTCGATCGCCTCGTACACGGTCGTGGACGGCCTCGGCGTACGGGCCTCCGGGTCCGCCCTGAGCTACATCGCCTGGCTGATGGCCCTGGAGGGGCTGGCGATCCCCGCGTACGCGCTCTGGCGCTGGCGGGGCGGGACGGTCGCCCGGCTCCGGCCGTTCGCCGCCGTGGGCCTGCTCGGCGCCGCGCTGTCGGTGGCGGCGTACGGCCTGGTCCTGTGGGCCCAGACGAAGGCGGAACTGGCCCCCATAGCGGCCCTGCGGGAGTCGTCGATCATCGTCGGGGCGGCCATCGGGGCGGTGTTCTTCAAGGAACGCTTCGGGGCGCCGAGACTCGTGGCGGCGGGGCTGCTGGTGGTGGGGATCGGACTGATGCTGCGGGCCGGGTAGGTCGTGCGGTCGTGGGTGGGGAGGCGCACTCTGGAGGGAGGGGTTCCGGAGGTGGTCGTCATGATGAAATCCGTGGTCGGATGGCACGTCGAGCTGGAGTTCCAGGAGGACGACCAGCGCACACGGGCGGCGGCGCTCGTGCGGCTGCCCGACGGGCAGGAAGTACGTGCGAACGGCTACGCCAGCCGTCACCGCACCGACTCCTCGCAGCCCAGGGTCGGTGAGGAGATCGCCGGCGCGCGGGCCTTGAACGAGCTGGCCATGAAGCTCCTCACCAAGGCCCACGACGAGATAGACGCGGCATCGGGGCGGACGTCCCACCCGATCGCGCTCTGATCCGCCGGGCTGGAGCGAGTACGGCCGAGCAGGGTTCATGGTTCAGGATCCGGTGCGGCCGAGTACGGGCGCGTGCGGGTGCACACCGTCGCGCCCGCACCGGTCCATGGGGGAACAGTGGACGCGTTGCCAAGTGACAGTGGACCGTCAGCCAACGACATGGGCGGTGTTTCCGCGCATCCTGGTGATCGCCGCCGCGGAGTGCGGCCGTCCGGATCACCGGGACCGTGCCAGGACACCAGCGGGGGAGCCCTGGGCCGGTCCGGCCGCTCACCCGTGACGGCCCCTCCGCGGCGGATCGTACGGGGCGGACCGCGCGCGGCCGACCCCGCTCAGCTCCGCGGCAGAGCGCCCCGCACCGCCCGGACCAGCGCCTGTGCCCGGGGGTCCGCCGTCACCGTCTTGCGGTAGCCGTTCGTGACGTAGCCGAAGGCGATGCCGCTCTCCGGGTCGGCGAAGCCCAGGGGGCCGCCTCGGCCGGGGTGGCCGAAGGAACCGGGGCCCAGCAGCGGGGACGCGGTGCCGTGGAGCATGTAGCCGAGGCCGAAGCGGGTGTTGATGACCAGGACGCGGTCGGGACCGGCGGATTCCTCGGCGCGAGCCGCCTCCATCGTGGCCGGACCGAACAGCCGTACGCCGTCGACCTCTCCGACGAGCGCCGCGTAGAAGCGGGCCAGGCCGTCCGCCGTGGCGATGCCGTTGGTCGCGGGGAGGGCGGAGGCGCGGTACGCCGGGTCGTTCTGGTCCGGGAACGGGGTGATCGCGGCGAAGGCCCGGCGGGTGAGGGAGTCCGGGTCGTCGTACGCCTCGGTGACCGACCGCTTGGCGCGCACCCGGAGTCCACCCGTGGGCTCGGGCGCCGACTCCAGACGGCCCGCGCGGCCGACCCGGCCGGCCGCCGCCACCGCGTCCGGCAGTCCCAGCCACAGGTCGCCGTCCAGGCCCAGCGGGGCGGCGATGTCGGACGCGATCCACTCGCCCGTCCCCCGGCCGGTCACACGCCGGACCAGCTCGTCGAGCATCCAGCCGTACGTCAGCGGGTGGTAGCCGTGGTCGGTGCCGGGCTCCCAGGAGGGTGCCTGCGCGGCCACGGCCGCCGGTCCCCGGCGCGGGTCCAGGGCCTCGGCGGGGGTGAGGGGCCGGTCCAGGACGGGCAGGCCGGTGCGGTGGCCGAGTACGTGCCGCACCAGCGCGCGGTCCTTGCCGTGCACCTTGAACTCCGGCCAGTACCGGCCCACCGGCGCGTCGAGGTCCAGCTCTCCGCGCTCGGCCAGCATCAGCACCACCGCGGCGGCGACCCCCTTCGTCGCCGAGCGCATGATCTGGGCGGTGCCGTGCTCCCAGGGTTCGTCGCCGTCCACGTCACGGGTGCCGGCCCACAGGTCGACGACCTTGCGCCCGCGGAGGTACACCACGACCGCCGCGCCCCGCTCGCCGAGCGCCTCGAAGTTGCGTACGAACGCGGTCCTGACCGGTTCGAAGCCCTCGGCGACCGTCCCGTTCACGTCCACGCCGGTGCTCCCTGTTCTTCGCCCACCACGACCACGCGCCACGACCGCCTCGCGCCACGACCGTGCGTCGCCGTCTCCACCGGCCGTCGCGACCGCTCGCCACGACCGCCCGTCGCGTCAACGACGACGGATGCAACGTACAGGCACAGCCCCCGATTCCTGTCGGCCGGGGCCTCTCCCGGGCCTCCCCCCTGGCCTCCCCGCCGCCCCGCCGTGCTCAGCCCAGCAGGATCGAGACCTCGATGTTGTCGCGGGTGGCGTTCGAGTACGGGCAGACCTGGTGCGCCGCGTCGACGAGCTTGGCCGCGATGTCCTGGTCGATGACCGGGAGGGAGACGCTGAGGGCGACCGCCAGGCCGTAGCCGCGCTGCTTGTTGGGGCCGATGCCGACCTTCGCGGCGACGGTGGAGCCGGTCAGGTCGTAGCCCGCGCGGCGGCCGACGAGGACCAGCGCGTTGTGGAAGCAGGAGCTGTATCCGGCCGCGAACAGCTGCTCGGGGTTGGTGCCGTCGCCGTCGCCGCCCATCGCCGGCGGCATCGCGACCTTGAGGTCGATCTGGCCGTCCTGGCTGGTGATGTAGCCGTTCCGGCCGCCGTGCGCGGTGGCCTCGGCGACGTACATGATCTTCGTCGGACGTGCGTCCGGACGGGCGTCCGCACGGCTGTCGGGACGGGTGTACGTACCGGTCTCCACCGCGGCGTGGTCAGTCACTTCCTTGGCCTCCCCCAGGACGAGCGCGTGGCCTCCCCAGGACAGGCGCGCACGAATACATCGTGCACAAGGTACCGGTCGGTAGGGGACAGCGGTTACCGGGGGGTAGTAACCATGGGTAACACAAGGTCACCGACGCTCAGCGGCCCGCCGCCTTCGTCGCACGGGCCGTCACCTGCCACAGTTCCTCACGCAGCCGGGCCACCTCGGGGCCCTGGAGTCCGGTGGCGGCGGCGAGGGTGGCGGGGACGGAGGCCGCGCGGTCGCGCAGCTGCTCGCCCCGGCCGGTGAGGGCGATCCGCACCGAACGCTCGTCCCGCAGCGACCGCTCCCGGCGCAGCAGTCCGGCCGACTCCAGCCGCTTGAGCAGCGGGGAGACCGTGCCGTAGTCGAGTCGCAGGGCGGCCGTCAGTTCCTTGACGGTGGTCTCGCCGTGTTCCCAGAGGGAGAGCATGACCAGGTACTGGGGGTAGGTGAGGCCGAGTTCGTCGAGCAGTGGGCGGTAGGCGGCGGTCACGGCACGCTGGGCCGCGTACAGCGCGAAACAGAGTTGCTCGTCGAGGAGCAGCGACCCATGCCATTGCGCGTCCGCTTGATTCGTCACGGGGCTCATTGTCGCGGATGCGTGGCGTGGGGCGCCGGGGGGTTGCTGTCGTGTGCGGGTGAGTGGGGGGTTCTGGCGCCGTTTCCCGCGCCCCTGGAACCGCGGGCGTGGGCGGGCTGTCCGGGGCCGGGGTGGGGGTGCGCGGGGCCGGGTGGGTGCGGGGCCGTTCTCGTCCGCGGGCGGGTGGGGGTTCTCGCGCCGTTCCCCTCGCCCGTGAAAGCAGGGGCTGCGCCCCGTGCTTCTCGGCGTGCCGCTTCAGGTGCGCGGGGTCATCCACGTCGTCGCGCCGACGCCGCCGCCGGTGTCGCTCTGCGGTGCCGCTCTCCTGTCGCCACGTCGAGTGTGAGCTCGTGACAAGATCGCGGGATGTTGCGACTCACCGATTTCATCATCGACTGCCCCGACACGATGAAGCTGGCGGCCTTTTACTCCGAGGTGACGGGCCGTCCGGTCAAGGACGGCAGCTCCGAGGAATGGGCCGGGATCCGGTTCGGCGAGATCGAGCTGGCATTCATCCGGGTGGACGACTACCGCGCTCCGCAGTGGCCCGACAGCGAGCACCCCAAGCAGTTCCACCTCGACTTCGAAGTGGACGAGATCGAGTCCGAGCAGCGACGCGTCCTCGACCTCGGCGCGACGCTGAGGCAGGACTTCATCGGGCCCAACGGCTACGGCTGGCGGATCTACACCGACCCGGTCGGCCACCCCTTCTGCCTGTGCCGCAACAAGGGTGTCATCTGGACCGACGAGGGCCCGGTCTGGCCCGAGCGCGACTGAGCCGCCGGGGGGGCCGGACTGCCGGATGCCCGGCCATGGGGGGCCGAGTTCGAGCGTCCGGCGGCGCTGCGAGGCCGCGGGCGGGTCCAGCTGGACCGCGCCGAGCGCCGGGACCCGGATGGCGGTGGCGTACACGTCGCCCTCGCCCCGGCCCGGAGCCCGTGCCGCACATCCCCGCCAGTGGGGCGCCCGCCTCGGCGTACGACGCGGGCGGCCGATGCCGAGCCCGCGGAAAGGCCCACACCCAAGCTCGCCTCCGCCCGGCCCGTCGGCGGATCGACGTGCGGTTCGCGATGGTCCGCGATGGTCCGCGACGGCACCTCCCACCGACCCGGAACCCCACGCCTCGCCCGACGAGAGACACGGAGGGCCCCCGGCCCCTACCCCGCCGGTACCGACCGTGGGTCGAAGCCGAAGGGCAGTTCGAGGCGGTGGGTGCGCATCAGGGCGTCGTCGGTGAGGAGTTCAGCGGTTGCCCCGTCCGCCGCGATCACCCCCTCGCTGAGGATCAGCGAGCGCGGGCAGAGTTCGAGCGCGTACGGGAGATCGTGCGTCACCATGAGGACGGTCACGTCCAACGCCCGCAGGATGTCCGCGAGTTCACGGCGTGACGCGGGATCGAGATTGGAGGACGGCTCGTCGAGGACGAGGATCTCCGGCTCCATGGCGAGGACGGTGGCGACGGCCACCCGCCGCCGCTGCCCGAACGAGAGGTGGTGCGGCGGCCGTTCCTTGAACTCCGTCATGCCGACCTGCGCCAGGGCCCGGTCCACCCGGGCCTCCAGCTCGGGCCCCGCCATCCCCGCCGCCGCGGGCCCGAAGGCCACGTCCTCCCGCACGGTCGGCATGAACAGCTGGTCGTCCGGATCCTGGAAGACGATGCCGACCTTCCGCCGGATCTCCGCCATGTGCCGCTTGCCGACGGGCATCCCGGCTACGGTCACCGTGCCCGCGCCCCCGGTGAGGATGCCGTTGAGGTGCAGGACGAGCGTGGTCTTCCCGGCCCCGTTCGGCCCGAGCAGCGCGACCCGCTCACCGCGGCGGACGGTGAAGTCGACGCCGAAGAGGGCCTGATGGCCGTCGGGGTAGGCGAAGGCGAGCCCGGCGACTTCGAGGGACGGGGACGGGGGTACGGGGTTCTCGGACACGGTCACAGGCTCCATCCCAGCAGACACACGACGAGCGCGGCGACCGGGAGGGCGAACGCGTAGGACCACTGCGCCCGGGACGCGGTCACCTCGTCGATCACGGGCATGGTCCCCGCGTACCCCCGGCTGATCATGGCCAGATGGACCCGCTCACCACGCTCGTACGAGCGGATGAACAGCGCCCCGGCCGTCTTGGCGAGGACCCCCCAGTGCCGTACGCCGCTTGCCTCGAACCCGCGTGACTCGCGCGCGATCCGCATTCGCCGCATCTCGTCGGTGATCACGTCCCCGTAGCGGATCATGAAGGAGGCGATCTGGACGAGGAGCGGCGGGAGTCGGAGCCGCTGGAGTCCGAGGAGGAGCGCGCGGAGTTCGGTGGTGGAGGCGAGGAGGACGGAGGCGGCGACACCCAGCGTCCCCTTGGCGAGGACGTTCCAGGCACCCCACAGCCCGTTGACGCTCAGCGACATCCCGAGGACCTCGACGCGCTCGCCCTGCGCCACGAACGGCATGAGCACGGCGAACGCGACGAACGGGACCTCGATCAGCAGGCGTCGGAGCAGGAACCCGGCGGGCACCCGGGCGACGTACGCGACCACGCCCAGCAGCACGGCGTAGAGCCCGAACGCCCACATCGCCTCCCGCGGCGTCGACACCACGACGACGACGAAGGCGAAGACGGCCGCGAGTTTGGTGTGCGGCGGCAGGGCGTGCACGGGCGAGTGCGCGTGCCGGTACAGCTTGTGGGCGTGGCCGGCGCCCATGTCAGCCGACGTTCCCGGGCACGGCGGAGGGCGACACGTCCTCGCCGGCGCGCCGCCTGCGGACGGCCCAGAAGACGCCCGTGCCGGCGACGACGGTGACGCCGACTCCGATCACGCCCGCGAGACCGCCCGCGATCCGGGCGTTGTCGAGGCCCTGGACGCCGTAGTCGGCGAGCGGGGAGCCGGCGGCTGCGTGGTCCTCGGCCTTGGCGTCGATGCCCTTGTCGGCGGCGACCTTCTCCAGCCCGTCGGGGCTGGCCGACGCGTAGAAGCTGACGACTCCGGCGAGGAGGAGGGAGATGCCGAGGCCGGCGAGGAGGACCTTGCGCGTGGAGCGGGCGGCGACGGGGGCGGGAGAGGGGGTCGGCTCGGCGACGGGCGCGTCGACCAGTTCGCCGTCGACCCGCAGCTTGAGCGGGGTGGTCAGGCCGCGGGCGCCGTGCACGAGGTCCGGGCGGACGGCGATGACGGCGCCGACCGTGGCGGCGGTGATCGCGGCCTCGCCGATGCCGATGAGGACGTGGACGCCGACCATGGCGGTGAGGACCGAGCCGATCGGCACGTCCGTGGTTCCGCCGATCGCGTAGACGAGCGTGAAGGCGGCGGCCGCGGCGGGCACGGAGATCAGCGCGGCGACGAAGGCGGAGACGGTGACCGAACCGCGCTTCCTGGGAAGGACCTTGACCAGGCCGCGGAAGACCGCGTAGGCGACGACGGACGTGACGACAGCCATGACACTGATGTTCACGCCGAGCGCGGTGAGGCCGCCGTCGGCAAAGAGGATGCCCTGCATCAGGAGCACCACGGACACGCACAGGACCCCTGTGTAGGGGCCCACGAGTATCGCGGCCAGGGCGCCGCCGAGCAGATGTCCGCTGGTACCGGCCGCGACCGGGAAGTTCAGCATCTGGACGGCGAAGATGAACGCGGCGACGAGTCCGGCGAGCGGCGCCGTCCTCTCGTCCAACTCACGCCGGGCACCACGCAGGCTCACGGCGACCGCACCGGCGGCGACGACTCCGGCGGCCGCCGATACGGGGGCGTTGATGAATCCGTCGGGCACGTGCATACGAGGGCTCGCTCTCCTGGTAGCCGCGGTGGCTGGAACCTTACGATGATAGAGCCCTCTTGCGAGTCCTTTGCAAGAGCGCGTAAGGGACGAACTGCGAACACCTCGCCACAGCCTCGCCACGGCCTCGCCGCGACCTCGCCGCAGCCTTCCAGCGGTCTTCGGGCGCACGGTAGAGCCTCCGGGGGCGCCGGGCGGAAAATATGCGACATTGGAGAGGCAGCGGACAGCGGATTCACAGCTTCTGCTTGGGTCACTCAGCGTGAGGAGCAGCCCGATGTCTGTCACCGTCGAGCAGTACGCCCGGGCCCATGTCGTCACGGACACCCCTGACGACCGGGACACCGTGCCGGTCGTCCTGCGCTACGACCCCGACACCGACGCGTCCGCCGTCCACGTGCGCCTGCCCGGTCCCGACGAGTGGACCTTCCCCCGCGACCTGCTCGAACGCGGCCTGCGCACCCCCACCACCTCCGGCCCCGTGAGCATCTGGCCCTGCGGCCGCGTCCAGGCGGTCATGGAGTTCCACTCCGCGCAGGGGGTGGCGGTGATGCAGTTCGACACGAAGGCGCTGATCCGCTTCCTGCGGCGGACGTACACGGCCGTGCCGGTGGCGCGCTGAACGGCGCGTCCGGGCAGGGTCGGGCACCCGCTCCCGGCGAGGGCCTCCCGCCGCCGTATTCCCTCGCGTCGCTGTGGGTGGTCCGGCACGGGCAGAGCACCGCGAACGTCGCGTACGCCGAGGCCGAGCGGACGGGGTCGACCGTGCCGCTGCCGGGCCGGGACGCGGAGGTGCCGCTGTCCGCGCTGGGCCGTACGCAGGCCGGGGCGCTGGGCGGGTGGCTGGCGGGGATCTCCGGAGGCGGCGGCAGCGCCGGCGGAGGTGTCGGCGACGACAGTGGAGGCGGGGCGGACGGGGGCGGTGGGCCTGGGCCGGATCTGGTGGTCTGCTCGCCGTACGTACGGGCCCGGCAGACCTGGGAGTCGATGGCCGGGCATCCGCGCGTGGTCCCGCCGCCGCTTCTCGTCGACGAGCGGCTGCGGGACCGGGAGACGGGCATCTTCGAGTTGCACCCGCCGGGCGCCCAGCGGGCCCGTGCGCCCGGGGAGGCGGAGCGGCGGGCCCTGGTCGGCGACTGGTTCTACCGCCCGCCGGGCGTGGAGGCACTGACCGATGTGGTGCTGCGCGTGCGGGACTTCGTGAACGAGCTGGACCGGGTCGCCGGGGGCCGGCGGGTGCTGCTGGTCGCCCACGACGCGATCGCCGCCGCCGTCCGCCTGGTCTGCGCGGGCCTCGGCGCGGCGTCCCCCGGCGCGCTGCCACCCGTCCCCAACGCCTCGGTCTCGCAGTGGGAGAGCGACGGGGGACGGCTGCGGCTGACGCGGTGGGGGGAGACGGCGCACCTCGACCCGGGCTGAGCGAGGCCGGCGAGGGGTCACACCGGCACGGTGAGCGTCGCCGTGTACCCCTGGGCGGTGCTGCCCTTCATGGTGGCGAGCTGCTGGTCGTAGCCGTCGCTGAAGATGCCGTCGGTCTCCAGGGAGAGCCGGGCGAGGTTCTGGACGCTCTGGCTGTACCCGTCCGTCGCGTACACGGTGTCGCAGACGTCCTTGGGGAAGGCGAGCTGCGAGGTGGCCGCGACAGCCTGGGCGGCGGTGGCGTCGTCCAGGCTGTCGTAGACCTCGAAATGGATGTGCGGCCAACGGCCCGTGTAGCAGGCAGGGAAGATCGACGTGAAGGTGACCTGGCCCTTCTCGTCGGCCTCCTGGACGCCGCGCAGGTAGTTCTCCCCGGTGACACCGTCGGAGTAGAGGGAGTACCTGCCCTCCCGGTCGCAGTGCCACAGGTAGACGGCGGCACCCTTCTTCGGGGTGTCGCAGCCGGAGGACTGGTCGACGACGGTCAGCGTGATCGTCAGAGGGATGCCTTCGGCGACGCCGTCCGCCGTGCCGAAGCTCTTGGTGATGTCCTGCCTGACGACGCCACTCTCCTTGAGGACGTTCGGGCCGTTCGAGCCGTCACCGGGGTACGGGCCGGCCGTCTCGGTGGGGATGACCTCGCAGTCCGAGCCGGAGGTGCCGGAGGCGGACGAACCGGAGGAGGAAGAGTCCGACGCGGTGCCGCCGCCGGAGTCGTCCGTGGAACAGGCCGCGACCAGCGGGACCATGCTCGCGCCGGCCAGCAGTCGGATCATGCGGCGGCGGGCGAACACGGGGAGGTCGTGGGAGAGCCCTTTGTCGAACTCGTCGTCGTGGTGGTGGCCCGGGCCGCGGCTCTGGCCGTTACTGCCGTTCGTGGGTGCTGTGCTCATGATGCCGAACCACGCCTTCCGAATGTTCCCGTCATGGAATGCGCGTGATGCTATGAGGGTTTGCTGTGCGCTTCCCAGGCGTCAGCCATGGACTCCTTGTCAGCCGGCGCCGTTTCCGGTCACCGTACGGCCGCCAGCACCACGAGCGTGAACAGCACGCCAGGGGTCGCGATCATCGTGGTCAGGTGGACGGCCGACGTCCGCACCATCCCCAGCACCGGGAACAGGACCAGTCCGCCCAGGAACCACCAGCCGTAGATCCGGCCCGCGAGATGCCAGGCCGCGGTCTCCTCGGCCCGGGTGACCGGCTCCACGAACAGCACGCCGACGGCCACCAGAAGAAGCACACAGCACAGCAGCACGTTCACCGCGCCCACGACGACACCGACGACGGGCCGCCCGTCCAGCGCCCGCACGCGCCTCCGGAGCCGTCGCCCGAGCCGTCGCCGGAGCCGTCCCGTGCGGGCTGGAGCGCGGTCGCTCGCGGTCCCCTCGGTCCTCACGCCCCCACGGTCCCGTCCACCCCTTCCCGCAGGAAGTCCGCGTGGCCGTTGTGGCGGCCGTACTCCAGCAGGACGTGGATCATGACCATCCGGAGGGAGACGTCCTCGTTCCAGCGCGCCTGGTGACCGGTGAGGTCCAGGGACTCCGCCTCGCGTTCGATACGCCGGGAGGTCTCCACCTCCGCCTCCCACGCCCCGAACGCCTCCGCCCGCGTCGAGGCGCTCGCGTCGTACGCCGCCTGGAAGTCGATCTCCTTCGACCACACCATGGCGGCGTCATGGTCCTCGAACACCCGGCGGAACCAGGCCCGTTCGACCTCCGCCATGTGCCGCACGAGGCCCAGCAGCGACAGGCTCGACGGGGGCATCGAACGGCGCCGCAGTTCCTCGTCCGTGAGTCCCGCGCACTTCATGGCGAGGGTCGCGCGGTGGTAGTCGAGAAAGGCGCGGAGGGTGTCGCGCTCGGTACCGAAGAGGGGTGGCCCGACACGGTCGTCGCGAGCCGCGCCGGTCCCGGCGGCGCTGCCTGCACCGCCTGCCTGCTCGGTCTCATCGGTCCGGTCGGCTCGGCGCAGCTGCCCGGCCCAGCCGGCCTGACCGGCCTGACCGGCCCCGCTGCCCCGCACTGCCTGGTCCGCCTGGTCCGCCTGGTCCGCCTGGTCAGGCTCCCCCTCCCGTACGGCCCCGTCGTCCTTGGTCTCGTTTCGCTCCCCAGCCGCCTCGGCCTTGTCGTGCATCTCGGCCATCTCCGCCCCGTCACTCATGCCGACCCTCCGACCCCGCCGCTTCCCACGCCACCCACCCAGCCCGACCCAGCCTCGCCGTGCAGGGCAGCAGCTCCGCCCCCGTGGTCTCTTCTCCTGTCGCCCGTCATCCTCACCCCGCACACGGAAGCCGGTGAGGGCGCCCGTCCCCACGGGCCCTCACCGGCGGTCCTGTTCGGCGCAGCCGCCCTTCTCAGGCGCGGACCAGCTCCCTGTCCTCGTCGTCCTCGGCCGAGTTCCCGGCGGCGTCGTGCGTCCGCAGCCCCTCGCCCTCGACGTCGACGTTCGGCAGCGCGCGGTCGAGCCACTTCGGCAGCCACCAGGCCTTGTCGCCCAGGAGGGCGAGGACGGCCGGGACGATGGCCATGCGGACGACGAACGCGTCGAAGAAGACGGCGATGGCGAGGCCGAAGCCGATCATCTTGATCATCGACTCGCCGGAGCCGATGAAGCCGGCGAAGACGGCCATCATGATCGCAGCGGCGGCCGCGACCACCCGGGCGCTGTACCGGAAGCCGGTCACCACGGCCTGGTGCGCGTTCTCGCCGTGCACGTACGCCTCGCGCATGCGGGTCACGAGGAACACCTCGTAGTCCATGGCCAGACCGAAGACCACGCCCACCATGAAGATCGGCATCATCGACATGATCGGGCCGGTCTCCTCGACCCCGATCAGCCCCGCCAGCCAGCCCCACTGGAAGACCGCGACCACGGCGCCGAGCGCGGCCAGCACGCTGAGCAGGAAGCCGAGAGCCGCCTTCAGCGGCACCAGGATCGACCGGAAGATCACGATCAGCAGGAGGAAGGCGAGGCCCACCACCAGCGCCAGATACGGCAGCAGCGCGTCGGTCAGCTTCTGCGAGAAGTCGATGTTCATGGCGGTGGCACCGGTGACCAGCACCTTCGCGTCCGTGTCCGCCGTCACGCCGGCGCCCGCGTCACGGATGGCGTGCACCAGGTCCTCGGTCTGCGTCGAGGACGGCTTGGACTTCGGGATCACCGTGATCATCGCGGTGTCGCCGGCCTTGTTGAACGTCGCGGGGGTCACCGTCACGATGTCGTCGAGGCCCTTGATCCCGTCGGTCACCGCGGTGGCGGCCCGCTGCGGGGACGCGCTGTCCTTGGCGTCGACGACGACCATCAGGGGGCCGTTGAAGCCGGGCCCGAAGCCGTCGGAGAGCAGGTCGTACGCACGGCGCTGCGTGGTGGACGTGGGCTGCGAACCGTCGTCGGGCAGACCCAGCTCCAGCTGGGTGGCGGGCACCGCGACCGCTCCGAGGCCGACCACACCGAGCAGCAGCACGGCCACCGGACGACGGACGACGAAACGCGCCCAGCGGGTGCCCAGACCGGGCTTCACCGCGGCGGAACTCCCGGCGGCCTGAGCGGTGGGGTCCCCGGCGGAGCCCGTGGCGGCGTTCTTCGTCCTGCCGCGTCCGAGCAGGCCGCCCTTCTCACCGGCCGGCCGGACCTTGCGGCCCGCGTAGCCGAGCAGCGCCGGGACCATGGTGAGGGCGATGAGGACCGCGACGACGACCGTGCCCGCCGCCGCGAGACCCATCTTGGTCAGCATCGGGACGTTGACGACCGCGAGACCGGCCAGCGCGATCACGACCGTGAGCCCCGCGAAGACGACCGCCGAGCCGGCGGTGCCGACGGCCCGGCCGACCGCCTCCTCGCGGCCCCTGCCCTCGGCCAGCTCGGACCGGTAGCGGGAGACGATGAACAGCGCGTAGTCGATGCCGACCGCGAGACCGATCATCAGGGCGAGGGTGGAGGTGGTGTCGCCGAGGTCGAGCGCGCTGGCGAGTGCGGTGATGGTGGAGACCCCGATGCCGACGCCGATGATCGCCGTCAGCAGCGGGAGCCCGGCCGCGACCAGCGAGCCCAGGGTGATGACGAGGACGACCGCGGCGAGGGCGAGACCGATGATCTCGCCGGTGACCGCCGTCTCCGGCTCGGGCTGCAGGGCGTCGCCGCCCATCTCGACCGTGAGCCCGGCGGCCTGCGCCTTGTGCGCCGTGGTCTCCAGGGCCTCCTTCGAGGAGTCCTTGAGCTCCATGGCCGGGACCTTGTACGCCACCGAGGCGTAGGCGACCGTCCCGTCCCGGCTGACCGCGCGGGTGGTGAACGGGTCGCTGACGGAGACGACCTCGGAGCCGTCGCCCAGTTCCCCGACGGTCTTCTCGACGGCCGCCTTGTTGGCGGCGTCGGTCATCTTCTCGCCCGCGGGGGCCTTGAAGACGACCCGGGCGGTGGCGCCGTCGGCGCTCATCCCGGGATAGCGCTGCTCCAGCAGGTCGAAGGCCTTCTGGGCCTCGGTGCCCGGGATGGAGAAGGAGGAGGAGCCGGCGGCGGGCGCGGAGGCGGCGCCGACGCCCGCGAGCGTCAGCAGCGCCACCCAGATCAGGACGGTGACATGCCGTCGCCGGAAGGCGAACCGGCCGAGTCTGTAGAGGAAAGTGGCCACGGGGCGGTACTCCCGTTCAGGTCGTGGACGTGCAGGAGGGCAGGACGGATCAGCCCGTGCCGCGGGGAGGGGAAGAAGGCAGGGCGGGGCAGGGGGGCAGGGCAGGGGTGATCGGCCCGACGACATGAGCGGTGCGTCAGGTGGAGCTCAGCCGCGCGTCACGCGGCCTCGCTCAGGTGTGTCAGTCGGTCGGCACACCGAGGGCGGGGAGGACCACGGCGTCGATGTACGAAGCGATGAAGGCCTGGGTCGGCGGCAGCTCGTCGATCATGCCCCGCGCGACGAAGGCCCCGACGAACATGTGCAGCACGTAGTCGACGGCAGGGTTGTCCTCGCGGATCTCACCCCGGTCGACGGCACGCTGCAGCATGCGGCGGGTCTCCAGCAGCTCGGGTTCGATGATCAGCTCGCGGAACGCCTTCAGGAGGTCGGGATTCCCGTGGATCGCCATGGCCAGCCCCCGCATGAGCGCGGAGTTCTGTTCCATGGTGCAGTCGTCCTGGCTCATGATCAGCGCGTGCATGTCGCCCCGCAGGGACCCGGTGTCGGCGGAGTCGAAGTCGGGGCTGGGCTTGTTGGCCCGCATGGCCTTCGCCACCAGCTCGGCCTTGCCTCCCCACTGGCGGTAGAGGGTGGCCTTGCTGGACCGGGTGCGGGCGGCCACGGCGTCCATGGTGAGCGCGTCGTAGCCGACCTCCCGGAGCAGGTCGAGGACGGCCGCGTACAGCTCGGCCTCCCGCTCGGGCGTGATCCGACTGCGGCGCACCGTCGCGGTCTCAGTCATCCCACTCCCCTTGCTCCGGCTGCTCCGGCTCGCGTTCGGGACGACAAGGCTACCGGGCCGTACCACTGCGGCACGGGCCGGACATCCCCGCCTCCGAACGAAACGGTTTCGTACGCTTAAGACGATACCCCGCACCTCGAAGAAAACGAAACCGTTTCGTTCGTTTTCTGGGTCACGACGCGGGAGCCGCCAGGGCACGACGCGGGAGCCGCCGGGTCACGACGGTGGAGCCACCCGGGGCACGGCCGTGCGGTTGCCGGGGCCTCCCGCGCGGAAAAGCATGAGGAGGTGAGCGACACCCATGAGCAAGGGACAGGCCGGAAGCAGGAGCACGAGCGGGAGCAGGAGCAGGAGCAGGAGCACGAGCGGGAGCACGAACAGCAGGCGGGTCCGGCCGCCGGCTACCTCCGCCACCCGCACCTCAGCGGCGACCGCCTCTGTTTCGTGGCCGAGGACGATCTGTGGCTGGCCCCCCTCGACGGTTCGTACCGCGCCTGGCGGCTCACCGTCGACCGTACGAAGGTCACCGGCCCCCGTTTCTCGCCCGACGGGCGGCAGATTGCGTACACGAGCTGGCGGAGCCTCACCCCGGAGATCCATCTGACCTCGGTGGACGGCGGCGCCCCCGCCCGCCGGCTCACGTACTGGGGCAGCCCCGACACCGAGGTCCGCGGCTGGACGCCCCCGAACGGGCAGGGCCGCTCGGACATCCTGGCCGTCGCCTCCCACGGCGAGCCCTTCTCGTACTTCACCTGGGCCTACAAGGTCCGCACCGACGGCGACCCCGGCCGCAAACTGCCCTGGGGCCCGGTCTCCGACATCCAGTCCGCCGAGATCGACGGCGAGCGCCGCACCCTGCTGCTCACCGGCACACCCCCGCACGAACCGGCCTCCTGGAAGCGCTACCGGGGCGGCGCCACGGGCCGCCTCTGGCTGCACGGCGAACGGCTGCTGGCCGGCCTCGAAGGGCACCTGCACTCCCCCATGTTCGTCGCCGGGCGGATCGCCTTCCTCTCCGACCACGAGGGCGTCGGCAACCTCTACTCCTGCGCGTACGACGGCTCCGACCTGCGCCGTCACACCGACCACGACGCCTTCTACGCCCGGCACGCATCGAGCGACGGCACCCGGGTGGTGTACCAGTGCGCGGGCGACCTGTGGATCGTCGACGACCTCGCCCCCCACGCCCGCCCTCGACGCCTGGACGTCCGCCTCGGCGGGGCGCTGACCGGGCGGCGGCCGTACCAGGTGCCGGCCGCGCAGCACGTGGACGGCCTCTCCGTCGACGAGACGGGCCGGGCGAGCGCGGTCGTCGTACGCGGCAGCCTCTACTGGCTGACCCACCGCGACGGCCCCGCCCGGACCATCGCCGACACCCCCGGCGTACGCGTCCGGCTGCCCGAGATGCTCGGCTCCGGCGGCCAGGTGGCGTACGTGACGGACGCGGACGGCGAGGACGCGATCGAGATCGCCCACCTCCCCCGGGCCACCGGCGCCCGCGAACCCCGCCGGCTCGCCTCCGGCGGTCTCGGCCGCGTCCTGGAGCTGGTGGCGGACCCGAGCGGTGAGCGTCTCGCCGTCGCCGCGCACGACGGCCGTCTCCTGCTGCTGACCGTGCCCGACAAAGCGGCGGCCGCCGCGGGGACGGAGGAGCCGAACGGCGAGGTCACCGAACTGATCGCCTCCCTCAACGGCCCGGTCCGCGATCTCGCCTTCTCCCCGGACGGCGCCTGGCTGACCTGGTCCCACCCGGGCATCGGCCGCTCGCTGCGCCAGATCAAGATGGCCCGGATCAAGGACCGGCTCGTCGTCGACGTGACGAGCGGCCGGTTCGAGGACGAGAACCCGGTGTTCACCCGCGACGGCCGCTACCTCGCCTTCCTGTCCTGGCGCGGCTTCGACCCCGTGTACGACGTCCACACCGGCGACCTGTCCTTCCCGCTCGGCTGCCGCCCCTACCTGCTCCCGCTCTCCTCCGCCACGCCCTCCCCCTTCGCCCTGAACCCCGACGGCCGCCCGGTCGCCGGAGGCATGGACCCGAGCGAGGACGAGAACACCGACGGGACGGTCACCGTCGAGACCGAGGGCCTGGAGAACCGGGTCACCCCCTTCCCCGTCACCGCCTCCAAGTACTCGGCGCTGTACCCGGTCGCCGGTGGCGGCCTGGTCTGGCTGCGCTGGCCGATCTCGGGCGCCCTGGGCGAGACCTTCGCCAACCCGGACGACATGACGGGCCGCCCGACCCTGGAGCACTTCGACATCAGCCGGGCGAAGAAGTCCGAACTCGTCGAGCACCTGGACTGGTTCGCGGTCAGCGGCAACGGCTCACGGCTGGTCGTCGTGGACGAGGGCGACCTGCGGGCCGTCCCCGCCACCGAGTCCGGCGACGGCGACTCGACCGTCTGGATCGACCTGAGGCGCGTCCTGCACGAGGTCGACCCGGCCGCCGAGTGGCGCCAGTCGTACGCGGAGGCCGGCCGGCTGATCCGCGCCTACTTCTGGGACCCCGGGATGAGCGGCGTCGACTGGGACGCGATCCTCGACCAGTACCGTCCCCTGGTCGAACGGGTCGCCTCCCCCGACGAGTTCGCGGACCTGCTGCGGGAACTGCTCGGCGAACTCGGCACCTCCCACGCCTACGTCTCCGCCGCCCGCCGCAACGAGGGCCCGCCCCACTACCAGCGCCGCCAGGGCCTCCTCGGCGCCAACCTCGTCCGCCGGGACGACGACTGGACGGTCCGCCGCATCCTCCCCGGCGACTCCTCCGACTCCAAGGCCCGCTCCCCGCTGGCCGGCACCGGCATCAGGGAAGGCGCCGCGCTGACCCACGTCGACGGCCGCCCGGTGGACCCGACGACCGGCCCGTACCCCCTGCTGGCGGGCGCGGGCGGCACCACCGTCGAACTGACCTTCGCCCAACCCGTCGCCCGCCGGCACCCTTCCGAGGAAGGCCCTTCGGGCCCCTTCGACGCCGCGGGCGAGGGCCGCTCCCGCCGCGTGGCCGTGGTCCCCCTGATCGACGAGCGGCCCCTGCGCTACCAGGACTGGGTGGCCAAACGCCGTGAAGTGGTACGGGAGTTGAGCGGCGGCCACTGCGGCTACCTGCACATCCCGGACATGGGCGGCTCCGGCTGGGCCCAGTTCAACCGCGACCTGCGCATGGAGGTCTCCCGGCCCGCCCTGATCGTCGACGTGCGCGGCAACGCGGGCGGCCACATCAGCGAGCTGGTGGTGGAGAAACTGTCCCGCACGATCCTCGGCTGGGACCTGACCCGGGGCGCCCAGCCGGTCTCGTACGCGTCGAGCGCCCCGCGCGGCCCGGTGGTGGCCCTGACCGACGAGGCGACCTCGTCCGACGGCGACATGATCGCGGCGGCCTTCAAACTGCTGGCCCTCGGCCCGGTCGTCGGCCAGCGCACCTGGGGCGGCGTCGTCGGCATGACCGGCCGTCACCAGCTCGGCGACGGGTCGGTCATCACCGTCCCCATGAACGCCGCCTGGTTCGACGCGTACGGCTGGACCGTCGAGAACCGGGGCGTCACCCCGGACCTGGAGACCCTGCGCACCCCCCTGGACTGGGCCGAGGGCCGCAACACCCAGCTGGAGGCGGCGGTGACCCTGGCCCTGGACCTCCTCAAGACCCACCCCCCGGCGAACCCCCCGGACCACACCGACGTCCCCGACAGGAGCCGGCCCGAGCTGCCGGGACGCCCCTGAGCGTCGTCTCTCTTCTCAGGAGACACAACGACTCTCAGGAGACACAACGACGCAGGGCGCCCTCCCGGAAAGGAGGGCGCCCCACGTTCAGTGTGTCCGGAGCAGGTCCGGCACCTACACGTCCTGCCGGAACCGGTCCTCGTCGTCCCGCATCAGCCGCTCGGACTTCTCGTCCCGCCGCTGCGCGCCACGCTCCGGCTGCCCGTGCTCACGCTGCGGGCGGTGCTCGCGCTGCGGCTGCCCGTGCTCACGGCCGGGCTCGCGCCCGTGCTGCTCACGCTCACGCTCACCAGGCCGCTGAGCCCGCTGCCGCTCCTCCGGCGACTGCCCGGCCTTCCGCTTCAGCTGCTCAGCCTTGTCCTGGAACTGGTCCTTCATGCCCATGTGGATTCACTCCCGTTGTGGGTGAGGGGATCGGGCCTCGACCAGACAAACACGGGCGGACATACAACGCATTTCGATCAGTGACGCACGGTGACGCACCGCTATCGGGGGTCCTGCGTGCCGACCCCCCGCGTCCGCTCGTCCGCGGCCCCGCCGGCCCCCACCAGTCCCTTGGCCACCCCGCGCAGCCGCGGCTCCATCCGCCGCACCTCGCGCGGCGCGAACGTCCCGATGAGACCCGGGAGATACCCGCGCACGCCCTGCATCCCCCGCAGCCACCACTGCCCGTACACATGGCCGGACCGCCGCTCGATCCCGGTGACGAGCCGGTCCACCGCCGGCCCCAGCGGATACGTCTTCCCGGCCGGCCACGGCAGTCGCTCCCGCAGCTCCCGCAGCGCCTCGTCCTTGTCGGCGCCCCGCACCATGTCCGTGTCGGTCCAGGACAGATACCCCACGCCGACGCCCACGCCCTGATGCGCGACCTCGGCCCGCAGACAGTGCGCGTACGCCTCCACGCCCGACTTGGACGCGCAGTACGCCGTCATCATCGGCGCCGGGGTGATCGCGGCGAGGGAGGCGATCTGCAGCAGATAGCCCCGGCTCTCGATCAGCGCCGGCAGGAACGCCCGCCCGGTGACGGCCGATCCGACCAGGTTGACCTCGATGACCCGCCGCCAGGACTCCGGGTCGGAGTCGACGAAGGGCCCGCTGTTGGCGACGCCCGCGTTGGCGACGACGATGTCGACCCGCCCGAACCGCTCCTTGACCTCCTCGGCGACCCGCGTCATGGCCTCGTGGTCGGTGACGTCGGCGTGCCAGTACGCGCAGTCTCCGTACAGCCGCTCCGACACCCGCTTCAGCTCGTCCGGTTCGAGGCCGACGAGCGCGACCTTCACCCCCCGCACCGAGAGCTTGCGCGCGAGGAGCTCCCCGACGCCCCGCGCGGCGCCGGTGACGACCGCGACCCGCCCCTCCAGGGTGCTGCCGTTGCTCATGCGCCCGCCTCCTCCAACTCGTCCCGCTCCACCCGTACATATGCCGCCGCCAGCCCGCGTATCCGGGCGGTGACCGCTTCCGGCGCCTCCACGGGCGCCATGTGTCCGACCCCGGTCAGCTCGCTCACGCCCACGCAGTCGGGCAGCGCGGCGGCCAGCGCCCGCGCGTGCACGGGCGGCGTCATCCGGTCCGCTGTGCCCACGACGACGGCCGTCGGCACCGTCAACTCCCGTACCCCGTGGTCCAGATCGAGCGAGGCCAGGACGTGCGACCAGGCGTGGCGTACCCGGGCCGGGCACGCGTGCACGATCCGCGCGCACGCCTCGACCATCACCGGCGACGCGCCGGGGCCCATGGTCGCGTACTTGAGGATCCGCCGGGCGACCGGCGTGACCGGCCCGAGCGGCGCACGCGAACCGAGGACCTGCCGCGTGAGCCAGCTGCGGACGCGCCCCGGCCGCATCGGCACGACCAGCGACTCGGCGACCAGCCGTGAACTGCCCGTGCTGCACAGCAGGACCGCCGCCGCGTGCTCCCGGAAGCCCGGCCGTCCGGCGGCCGCCATCAGCGTCATCCCGCCCATGGAGTGTCCGGCCAGCACCGCCTTCTCGCCCGGCGCGAGCGTCGCCGCGAGCACGGCCTCCAGATCGTCGGCGAGGGCGTCCGCGCCGCACGTGGCAAAGGCCGGGCTGCGGCCGTGGCCACGCTGGTCGTAGACGACGACGCGGTGGTCGGCGGCGAGTTCCCGCACCTGCGCCGCCCAGTAGGCCGTCGAGCAGGTCCAGCCGTGCACGAGCACCACCGCGGGCGCGTCCTGCGGGCCGTGGGTCTCGACGTGCAGCCGCGTCCCGTCGGCGGAGACGGCCGTCAGCTCCCGGACGGCGACGGGCGGCGCGTACGGCCCCTGCTTCACATGGGTCAGTCGGGTCACGCTCCGGCCTCCACCTTCGCCGTGCCGCCCGTACCGGGCGTCCCGGGCGTCTCGTCGTTCCCCGTACCCGTCCGGGCCGCTCGCAGCACCGTGTACTCGCTGAGGTCGACGCGCCGGGTCGCACTGCGGAACTCGCTCGTCGTGCCCGGCCAGACGGTCGTGTTGCGCCCGTCGGCGTCGAGGTACCAGCTGGTGCAGCCGCCCGTGTTCCAGACCGTGCGCTCCATCCGCTTCTGCAGCCGCTCGTTCCAGGTGGCCACGGCGGCGGGCCGGGCGTCCAGGGCGACCCGGCCGCCCAGCACGTCCAACTGCCGTACGAAGTCCGCCATGTAGTTCAGCTGGGACTCGATCATCAGGATCATGCTGGAGTTCCCGAGGCCCGTGTTGGGCCCGATGATCGTCATCAGGTTGGGGAACCCGGCGGCCGACGTCCCGCGCAGCGCCCGGATCCCACCGTCCGCCCATGTCTCGGCGAGGGTCCGGCCGTCCGCGCCCACGACCCGGTCGGCGATGGGCATGTCGGTGACATGGAACCCGGTGCCGAAGACGATCGCGTCGACCTCGGCGGCGGACCCGTCGGCGGCGACGAGCGTGGAGCCGTCGACCTTGGCCAGCCCGGACGCGATGACGTCGACGTTCGGCCGGGTGAGCGCCGGATAGTAGGTGTTGGACAGCAGGATGCGCTTGCAGCCGATGCGGTAGTCGGGGGTGAGCCGGGCGCGCAGCTCCGGGTCCCGCACCGCACGGGCCAGGTTCCGCTTCGCCACCCGCTCCACCAGGCCCAGCGCCTGGGGACGCTTGGTGAAGGCCTGCACCTGGAACTCCCGGACGCCCCACAGCACTCCGCGCCGGGCCTGTGCGGTGAAGGGGAACTGCCGGTGCAGCCACTGCTCGACGCCGCCGATGCTCCGGTCGACCCGCGGCATCACCCACGGCGGGGTCCGCTGGAAGAGGGTCAGCCGGCCGACCTCGGGCGCGATCGCCGGCACGATCTGGGCCGCGGAGGCCCCCGTGCCGATCATCGCGACCCGCTTGCCGCGCAGGTCGTAGCCGTGGTCCCAGCGGGCGGAGTGGAAGACCCTGCCGGGGAAGGAGCCGAGCCCCGGCAGCTCGGCCTCGGTGGGGATCCGCGGATCGGAGAGCGGCCCGGTGGCGGAGACGACGAGGTCGGCCGAGAGCCGCCCGCCGCTGGTCTCGATGTCCCAGCGCAGCCGCTCCGCGTCCCAGGCCATCCTCAGCACCTCGGAGTCGAAGCGGATGTGCGGCCGCAGCCCGAAGACATCCGTCACATGCTCCAGATAGGCCCGGATGTGCTCCTGGCCGGAGAAGGCGCGCGGCCAGGCGTGGTTCGGCGCGAACGAGAACGAGTACAGATGGGACGGCACGTCACAGGCGCACCCCGGGTAGTCGTTGTCCCGCCAGGTGCCGCCCACGGAACCGGCCCGCTCCAGGACGACGAAGTCGGTGATCCCCTCGCGCCGCAGCCGCACGGCGGCGCCGAGCCCGCCGAACCCGGACCCGACCACCGCCACCCGCACATGCGGCACCCGCTCCCGCCCGTCCTGCCCCTGCCCGGCCATCCGGTACCTCCACGCCTCATCGCGTGCGCACGCCGCGTTCGCACCCCACGTCCGCGCCAGTAATCACTGGCGCAGTGGGAGCGTAGGGCAGGACCGTACCGATGGGTAGGGGTCCGGCACTCTGGAGTTACCAGCGGTACGACATAGGCTGCGCGGGTGGCAGAAGACGGCGAGCGACGCGAGTACCGCATGGAGGAGCTGGCTTCGGAGGCCGGCATCACCGTACGCACCCTGCGCTTCTACCGGGAGCGCAGACTGATCCCGCCGCCCCGCCGCGAGGGCCGTATCGCCTGGTACGACGACACGCACCTGGCCCGGCTGCGCACCATCGCGGCGCTGCTGGAGCGCGGCCACACGCTCAGCGGCATAGCCGAGCTGGCCGAGGCGTTCGACCAGGGCCGCGACGTGGGCGAACTGCTCGGCCTCGGGGACCCCACCGAGGAGACCCCGGTCCGCCTCTCCCCCGAGGAACTCGCCGACCACTTCGGCGACCAGGCGACCCCGGAGAACCTCGCCACCGCCCTGGACCTCGGCTATCTCGCCACCGACGGCGGCGAGATCGTGCACATCAGCCGCCGCCTCCTGGACGTCACGGCCGCCCTGGTCCGCGAGGGCGTCCCGCTCGCCGACGTCCTCGCCGCCGGCCGCCGCGTCCGCGAACACGCCGAGGCCCTCGCCACCCTCTTCACCGACCTCGTCCTCACCCGGCCCGGCCACACCACCGAGGACCTCCACCGCCTGCGCCCCCTGGCGAAGAGCGCGGCGGAGGCGGAACTGTCACTGGCGCTGGACCGGCGGCTGAGAGAGTCGACAGGGCCGACGGCGGATCAACGGTCCGGCGATGCACGGGGCATGGGGCGCTGACCACGCACAAGTGTCGCCATGGGGGCATGTTCACCCCATCGGGATACTTCTGCCGCGAGAGCGCGAGAGTGTCCGTTCGACGTCCGAGAGTGAGGCCGAAAGGCCCCGGCGGCTGTGCGACCGGCCCCGGGGCGTGGCCGACACCACCAAGGACCCGGGCGTGGGCAACACGTCCATGCGCCGCGCCCGGGCCGCGTCACGTCTCGAAGACCACCGTCACGGGAGCGTGGTCCGACCAGCGCTCCGCATGGCTGGCGGCGCGCTCCACGTAGCCCTTGACCGCCCTCCGCGCGAGCCCGGGGGTCGCAACGGCGAGGTCGATCCTCCAACCCGAATCGTTGTCGAAGGCCCGCCCCCGGTACGACCACCAGGTGTACGGCCCCTCCACGTCCGGGTGCAGGGCGCGCAGGACGTCGACGTACGCTCCGTCGCCCGCGTCGAGGACCTGCCCGAGCCAGGCCCGCTCCTCCGGCAGGAACCCGGAGTTCTTCTGGTTCGCCCGCCAGTTCTTGAGGTCGGCCTGCTGGTGGGCGATGTTCCAGTCGCCGCAGACCACGACCTCGCGCCCGTCGGCGGCGGCCCGTTCCCGCAGGTCCTTCAGATAGGGCAGGAACTCGTCCATGAACCGGACCTTCTCGTCCTGCCGCTCGGTCCCGACCTCGCCGGAGGGGAGGTAGAGGCTGGCCACGGTGACGCCGGGCAGGTCGGCCTCGACGTACCGCCCGCTCCCGTCGAACTCCGCCGACCCGAAGCCGATCCGGACCCGGTCGGGCTCACGCCGGCTGTAGAGCGAGACACCCGCACGCCCCTTGGCGGCGGCCGGGGCGTGCACGACGTGCCAGCCCTCGGGCTGCCGTACCCCCTCGGGGAGTTGCTCCGGCTCGGCCCGCACCTCCTGGAGGCACACCACGTCCGCCGAGGTCCCGGCGAGCCACTCCACGAAGCCCTTCTTCGCGGCGGCCCGCAGCCCGTTCACGTTCACAGAGGTCACAGTCAGCACGCGGGCACGATACCCGTACCGTGGACGGGGTCCGGTTCGGCGAAGATCACACGGGACGACCGCGCGCCAGGGCGTCGCCGGGGAGCGTCCGAGCCCCACACCGCAAGGGAGCGCCATGCATAGATGTACGATGCAAGGCATGATTATCCGCCCCATGCCCTTCGACCACCCGGACGCCGTCGAGCTGAACGACGAGGTCCAGGCCGAATACAGCGTCCGCTACGGCGACGACGGCGACGCCACCCACATGGACCCGGCACACTTCCTGCCGCCGCGGGGCCTGTACCTGATCGCCTACGACGCGCACGGCAGAGCCCTGGCCACGGGCGGCTGGCGCAGCCAGGACGCCAACGACGAGGGCAACCGGGACGGCGACGCCGAGATCAAGCGGATGTACGTCACCCCCGAGGCGCGCGGCCTGGGCCTGGCCCGCCGCATACTCGCCGCACTGGAGTCCGACGCCCGCGCCGCCGGCCGCTCCCGCATGGTCCTCGAGACCGGCGCCAAGCAGCCCGAGGCCGTCTCGCTCTACACCTCCAGCGGCTACGAGCCCTGCGCGAAGTTCGGCTACTACCGCTTCCACGAGCTGAGCCTGTGCTTCGCGAAGGCCCTGCACCCCTGACCCCGGGCCCGTAAATCCCGGTGCCCGTCGGGGTGTCGGGCCCTACCGTGAGCCCGTGAAGAAGAACACCCGTCTGCGCCGTCTCGTCGTGGGCGACACCCCCTGGCACTGGACCGTCCGGCAGCTCCCCCACTCTCGACTTCGCTCGAGCGGGAGGGACCCCCGTCGCGTGGCCCACGACCACTGCCACCTCAAGCTGTCCCTCTACCCGCAGGGCGCGCGGCGCCGCCGCCTGGTCCTGATCTTCGGCCCGTCCGAGGACCGCGTCGTCTCGAACTGCTCCTTCGACTCCGGCGGCCTGGTCCGCCTGCCGGACCACGCCTACCTCAACCTCCACGAGCCCGGCACGGTCCGCCGTCTCCTGGGCGCCGCCGCCGTGAACCTGGACCTCGACCCGTCCGCCCAGGAGGTCGCCGTGGACGGCTGGCCGTACTTCGACGCGATCACGGAACGGGGGCCGAGCGCCACCGCCGTCCCTTCGTGACGCCTGCGGAAGTTCGAGCGGCGTTCCGCCCCGCCGCGGACGGCGGAGCGGCTGACGCCGGCAAGGCTGCTCGGCTCCGTCTGCGAAGCTGTGACGATGACCACGATCACAGCGGACTGGGACCAGCGGTGCGCCGCCCTGTGGGCCGCCTTCGAGGACTGCGACGCGGCGGAGTTCCGCTCGCGGATGACGAAGCTGGCCGACGAACTGCCGGAGGGGCACGCCGTCGCCGCGTTCGAGCTCGCCTCCGCCTACGACGCGACCGACCTGGGCGAACAGGCTGTTCCCCTCTACCGGCAGGCCCTGGAAGGGGGCCTGGACGGCGACCGGCGGCGCCAGGCGGTCATCCAGCTCGCCAGTACGCTGCGCACCCTCGGCCACCCGCAGGCCGGCGCAGACATGCTGCTCGCTGAACGCGCGAAGACCTCGGACCATCTCGACGACGCGGTCACCGCGTTCCTCGCCCTGTCGCTCGTCGACCTCGGACGCGAACGGGAGGCAGCGGCACTCGCCCTCGGCGCGCTCTCCCGCCATCTGCCGTGCTACAACACCTCACTCGCCCGTTACGCCGCGGCCGCTGCAGACCCGGCCCCCGACGACTGAGGGACGGAGCGGGACCCAGCCGACTTCCCGTACGGACAGACCGCTCCGTGGACCGACGCGCTGTACGGAGCGGTCCGGGCTCGTGGGGCGGTCAGGACCTCGGGGTCGCCGGACCCTCCCCCTGGGCCACGCTGTGCGCGGCGTCCTCGGACCCGGCCGGTGCGGCGCTTCCCCCGAGCGCCAGGGCGAGCGTCATCGCAACGATCCCGGCCAGCTTCATCGCCTTGCTGAGCATGCCCCACCTCTTCTGTCGCGGCTTGTGCGTGTCGTGGTCACACGACCTGCTTGCGCGGGAAGCGGTCCGCGAGCGCACCGCCCACGAGGACACAGGAGATCAGGCCCACCGCCTCGGCGCCCACCACCATGGCGAGATCGGAGCTGTCACCGCCCAACTCCATGGCCACCCACGGCAGGGCGACCAGCCAGACCCCGTCACCGAGCATGCTGATGAGCTACGAGATGAAGAACGGGCGGTAGTCACGGTGCCACAGGGGCGCCAACGACCTGTACGGGGACCGGGATTTCGGCATGGGTTCCAACTCCGTGGACGGCTGATGGTGCGTGGGGGATACGACGGCGGTGCGGCGGCCGTGTCG
>NZ_JBHVDD010000026.1:0-95084 GCF_042802995.1 Streptomyces sp. NPDC057438 | reverse complement strand
GGCCTGACGGCCGGACAGCCCCTCACCAAGATCTTCATCGACCTTCTAGCCGCCCTCGCCTCCCTTGTGGTCGCCGTAGACAAGCGGCTGCGCCACCAACCGATGTGACACCCACGGGTGCGCCAGTAACGATGCGGACGCGTCCTCTGGGCGATCGGCCAGCCATCATGTGGGTTCGCCGTCCGCAGACCGGGGGGAGTCGTCGACCTGCCAGGAGAGGTGATCCACCACTTGAACCACGCCGGGGACCTGCTCAGCCAGGAGTACCGCGAAAATGGCGGTGTTGTGCCGGTCGAGCTGGCCGCGCAGCTCAACCACGCCGTCGCGGACGTCGACGGTCAGCCCGGCGGGATCGGCCCACAGGGCGCGCTGGAATACTCCGTTGACAATGTCGTCGCGGATGTCGCTGTCCGGGCGTAGATGGGTCTTCATCAGATCCCGCCGTGAGACGATGCCCACCAGGCGGCGCTCGCCATCGACGACCGGCAGGCGCTTGACCCGCCTGCTCTCCATCAGCCTGGCTGCTGCCGTCACGGGCTCGTCCGGACCGATGGTCACCGGCGGTGTGCTCATCAGATCCCGCGCGAGGTCGGCGCCGGCCTTGGCCCGGGCGGCGCGCCGCGACGGCCGCTCGAAGAAGCGCGGTTCCTTGTTTCCCTCGGCGAACTCGACCTTGCGGAGCACATCGGCTTCGGAGACCACGCCGACCACGCGGCCGTGATCGTCGAGGACGGGCAGGGCACTGCCCCGGCATTCGGCCAGAGCACTGACGATCTCCCGGTAGGTGGTGTCCTCGCCCACCCACACCACCGGCGCGGTCATCACATCTCGCACGGTCCACTGCCTCATCGCGGCTCTCTAGGTGTGCTACCGACGGCAAGCTTCGAACCCATACTTCAGTACCCACAAAAGGAGCAAAATTCACAAAATGCCCTTCCCGAGTGATCTCATACTCACCTGATCACCATCGGGCTGAATGGCCACGGGATTCTCACCGTCGAGGCGGGTGGCATGCGTGGGGCACCACGACAGGTGGCTGTTCATGGCCCCCGTCAGCCAGATGGCTACTGCGTTGAGACCACCAGGCGCACAACCACCTCGACCCGCTCGACAGACGTGCCGCACCCCTCTGCTCGCCACGACTTCATCGGCACCTCCCTCCTCCCTGGCCGGGCTGCTGCCGCTATCCGGCGTCGTCGCCGAGCTGAGCCTGATCCGCACCACCGAGTTCACGTCCGACCGTCGGTCTGGGTCTCGGCAGTCCGCGTCGCCGGAGCCCCGGCACCCGGCACCCGGCACCCGGCACCCGGCACCCGGCACCCGGCACCCGGCACCCGGCACCCGGCACAGGATGCGCTGAAGCAGGGGCTGCCGCGAGCCACCTTCGAGCAGATCGCCAGGACCCAGGAACGCCCGTGGCGCACAGGCGTACGTGGCACGCCAGGGCAGAAATGAGGTCTGCCACGGATGGTCGCACCCGCTCCCGACCGGTCAAGGTGGAGACAAGCGGAAAGTGTCGGCTGCCTGGCCCGCTTTCCAAACGCCAACGTGAAGAGAGGAGCACGCCATGACACTGGTCACTTTCGGTATCGGGTCACCTGCGGAGCATATTGGCGTGCAGGAGGCACGGCGGCGTCTGGAGCGGGCACGCGAGGTGCGTCTGGCTCAGCTGGAGGCGCTCAACAGGTTCGAGCCCACGGCCGATGGCGTGCTGGTCAGCCAGAAGAATGCTGTTCGGCGCGCGCTCGTCGGCATCGACAACGCCCTCGCCCGGCTGGACGACCGGCGTCTACGGCATGTGCTGTGACGGCGCCCAGCCCATCCCCGCAGCCCAGTCGGAAGTCTGGTTCCTTCGCGCGGTACTGCATGACCTGCCAGCAGCGCTGGCTCAATCGCTCTGACGCTTGACCGTACCGAGGGGGGGTCTGAGCCATGAACCAGCAGGTCAACGCCGCCCGCGCCGGGAGCGTGCCGTGCAGTGAAGCCAGCCCGGTTCTCTCCCCTGCCGCTACGGAACAAACCCCCTGCACCGCGCTCACGGCCGGCCTTCCGGACCCGCCCGGGTCGGGTGCGTCCGCTGAAGTGCTGTCTCGACGGCCGCTTCAGCGGCGTCATACCTTGACACCGCGTTGCGCACCCTGAGGCGAGGGCGGCCGTCGACACGAACACCGTCCCCGCGTGTCCGCGTGGGCTCGGCGAACCCGTTCTGGTCGAACGGACACTCCCGCTTTATGGGTACTCGCGGACTGCACTGACCGGAAGTCCGCCGTTCTAGGGAACGGCGTGTCGGAAGGGAGTGGGTGAGGTGGCGCTGTCACGTTGTTGGGTGTGGGGGCTTCTGACGGTGCGTCGGGGCATGGTGGAGGCCGGTTCCGGGCCTGTGCTCAGGGCATGGTGGACGGACTGGAGAGGCCGGTGATCTGCTCCCAGATGGCGAAGCGGATAGTCATCTCGGCCCGGTAGTCGTGTGCGGTGAGCAGGTGGCGGCGGGGTCGGAAGTGGGGTGAGATGCCGCTGAACGCGGACAGGAACCGCTGCGCTCCGCCGACGGAGCGGAAGCCTTTCATTGCGTGTTCGCGCTGCCTGGTCGGCTGGTGGCTGTTCTCGGCCCGGTTGTTCAGGCCCTTGTGCGAGCGGTGTTCGACGGAGGGCATGACCTCGCGGCGGGCGGCGCCGTAGGAGCGGAGCTTGTCCGTGACGATCACCCGCGGCACCGCGCCCGTCTTCTTGAGGAGGCGACGGAAGAAACGCCTGGCCGCGGCCTTGTCCCGGCGGTTCTGCACGAGGATGTCCAGCATCGTTCCGTCCTGGTCGACGGCCCGCCACAGGTAGCGGATCTGGCCATTGATCTTTACGAAGACCTCGTCCAGGTGCCACTTGTCACCGGGCCGGGGTCGGCGGCGGCGCAGTGCGCCGGCGTACGTCTGCCCGAACTTGCCGCACCAGCGGCGGACCGTCTCGTAGGAGACGATCACTCCGCGCTCCAGCATCAGCTCCTCAACCTCGCGGAAGCTGAGCGGGAAGCGGTGGTACAGCCACACGCAGTGGGAGATCACCTCGACCGGGTACCAGTGCCCCCTGTACGACGGCGACACACTCCCCACGGACCATCCCCCCTCCAGCGTGATCAACCAGAAGATCATCCCACCCTGTCAGCCAACGTGACAGCGCCGCTTGGTCGCATGGCCGTCCACGGTGCCGTCCGGGACCTCGCCGTCCCACCAGTCCAGGGAGCTGACCCAGGTTCCGTCGGACAGCATGCATGCCTCCACAGCCGCCGGATCCCGCGTGGTTTCAGCCCAGGCGAAGCTATAGGGGCAGAAACAGCGAGCGGGTCGACAACGAATCCACCTCGTCACACATGGTAAACTTGCAAGCGCATTGAGTTACCATTTGTCGAATTGGGGGGTTCAGCATGGCTGATGGGCAGAAGCCCGGCATCCTGTCGGCAGCAGACGACGATGTCCCTACGCGGGAGCAGTGGACTATGCGCGATGTCACCATCGTCGACCATGACTGACCCTGCTTCGGAGCCTCTCGCTTCACCGGTCAGTTCACACAACGAGTGGGATCCGCTCGAGGAGGTCGTCGTCGGGCGCCTTGATGGCGCGACGATCCCCTCCAGCCATCCCGTCGTGGCCTGCAACGTCCCACGATGGACGGCGCGGATGCAGGGACTGGCCGGCGGCGTCAAGTACCCACGCATGCTGATCGAGCCAGCGCAGCACGAGCTCGATCAGTTCGTGATCCTCCTTGAGTCCCTCGGCATCACGGTCAGACGTCCGGACGCGGTCGACTACAGGCAACGCTTCGGCACTCCCGACTGGTCGTCACGCGGCTTCTGCAACACGTGTCCGCGCGACTGCCTGCTCGTGATCGGTGACGAAATCATCGAGACCCCGATGGCCTGGCCGTGCCGATATTTCGAGACCCACTCCTATCGCGCGATCCTCAAGGACTACTTCCGGCGCGGCGCCCGCTGGACGGCGGCTCCGAAGCCACAGCTCACCGACGCGCTGTTCGAGGCGGACTTCTCTCTTCCAGCGGTCGACGAGCCCTTGCGCTACATCCTCACCGAGTTCGAGCCGGTGTTTGATGCGGCGGATTTCGTGCGCGCCGGACGTGATCTGTTCGTCACGCGGAGCAACGTCACCAACCGCATGGGCATCGACTGGCTACGCCGCCACCTCGGTCCCGGCTACCGGATCCACGAGATCGAGAGCCGCTGCCGTACGCCCATGCACATTGACACGACCTTCATCCCACTCGCGCCCGGCAAAGTGCTAGTCAATCCCGAATACATCAACGTCGACCGTCTGCCCGACGTCCTGAGTTCCTGGGACATCCTGATCGCTCCAGAGCCCAACCCGATCAGCGGGCGCTTGCTCAAGATCACCTCGATGTGTGGCAAGTGGCTCAGCATGAACGTTCTCATGATCGATGAAAAGCGGGTGATCGCAGAGCGGCACCACACCGCCATGCTGCGCGCCTTGGAAAGCTGGGGATTCGAACCGATCCCATGTGACATGCTGCACTACGCGCCGTTTGGCGGCTCGTTCCACTGCGCGACGCTTGACGTCCGGCGTCGCGGCAGCCTCGAGTCGTACTTTCACTGATCGGCCCGTCGAGCGTCACGGTTCGACAGCTGATGTCCGTTTCGGACTGCAGCTTGCGGGAGGAGCGGTGCTCACTCTCGGCGCCGCCGAGCGGCGGCTGCCTGTTGGTGATCTCACCCGCCTGGGGTTCAGTCGAGGGCACCGAGCTGGACCAATCGCTGGAGGTTGTCGGCGGCGGCTGAACCTGGACCCAGTCTGGACAGGTGAAATCTGACCCGGGTGTCTTCGGTTCGGTTGTTTCAGTCGTTGTCGGTGGTGGGGACGCGTCCGAGTTCGCGTCCTCGCATGCGGAATGAGTCGCCTTTGAGGGAGTGGACCTCGGCGTGGTGGACGAGACGGTCGATCATGGCGGCGGCGACGGTCTCGTCACCGAAGACTTCTCCCCAGCGTCCGAAGGGTTTGTTGCTGGTGACGATCACGGACGCGCGTTCGTATCGGTTCGAGATGAGCTGGAAGAACAGGTTCGCGGCCTCGGCTTCGAAGGGGATGTAGCCGACCTCGTCGACCACGATCAGCGGGTAACGGCTCAGCTTGGTGAGCTCGGCCTGGAGCCGTCCGGCGTGGTGGGCGGCAGCCAGGCGGTCGACCCATTCGGCTGCGGTGGCGAAGGCGACGCGGTGTCCGGCCTGGCAGGCGCGGACGGCTAGGCCGATGGCCAGATGTGTCTTGCCGGTGCCCGGCGGACCCAGGAAGACGGCGTTCTCCTTGCCGACGATGAAGTCCAACGTGCCCAGATGCGCGAGCTGTTGTCGCGTCATGCCGCGCAGATGGGTGACGTCGAGTTCCTCGATCGTCTTGATCGCGGGGAAGCGGGCGGCCCGGACGCGGGCTTCGCCGCCGTGTGATTCGCGGGCGGAGACCTCGCGCTGGAGGCAGGCGACGAGGTATTCGGCGTGGGTCCAGGACTCCTTGCGGGCGCGTTCGGCGAGCCGGTCGGCGGCGTCCAGCAGGGCCGGGGCCTTCATCGCGCGAGCCAGGAAGGCCAGGTCGGCGGCCGTCTGGGAGCCGGTCCTGCGGCCCGCTGTGGTGCTTTCGGCCGGGTCGATGGTGGTGCGGGACATCAGCCGGCCTCCCTGTCGCCGCCGCCTTCGATGACGGTGAACAGCCGGTCGTAGGAGCCCAGTTCGCGTTGCTCGACCTCGACGAGCGGGCCTGCATCGGCCTGGGCGGCCCGCTGGTGGCGGGCCTGCCCGCGCATCGTCTGGCCGGCGGCGGCGTGATCGGGATCGGTGAGGGTCTGGTGGCGGGCCCAGCAGCGGGGATGGCGGGCGACGATCACGCCGCCGGGCGCCAGCGCGATGACTTCGTCGTTGTCGGTGAGCACGGTGACGGTGCGTCCGATCGCCTCGGGGTGCACGGAGTAGTCGTTGGTATCGACGCGGACATAGTGGTCACGCCCGATGCGGGTCTGCATCCGCCACCAGGCGGGCGGGTCGACGGGCGGCAGGGTGAGCATCCCGGCCCGGTCGGCCTCCCAGCGTTCGGCCGGACGGGCCTGCAAGGTGCGGTGCAGGCGCCGGTTGGCGACCGCCAGCCAGGTGGTCAGCTGGGTGTTGAAGTCACCGGGGCCGCTGAACGTGCGGCCGGGCAGGAAGCTGGTTTCGAGATAGCCGTTCGCACGTTCGACCAGCCCTTTCGCCTCGGGGTCGCGGGGCTTGCAGAGGTAGATCTTGGTGGCGAGCAGGCCCGCGAACGCGGCGAACTCGGCGGTGAGCTTGCCGCGGCCGACCCCGGCCTCGTTGTCCCAGACCAGCGTCTTGGGCACGGCGTTCCAGGCCGACAGCAGCCTCCAGTGCCCGTCGATCAGGTCGCCGGTCGTGCGGGAGGGCAGCATCCGTGCGGCGATCACCCGCGAGTAGCCGGACACCATCACCAGCACCGGCGGACGCCCCGTCTGCCCGTAGCCGAGCGGGATGTCCGCGTCGGGAAACCACAGGTCGCACTGGGCCAGCTCGCCCGGCTGATAGGTCGTGCGGGAGACCAGGTCGACGGGAACGTAGGCGGGCCGCAGTTCCCGCACCCGCTCCTTGAGGACCGTCATCCCGCGTTCCCATCCGATCCGCTCGGCGATCACGGTGGCGGGCATCGTCGGGGTATCCCGCAGCAGCTCACGGATCTGCACCTCGACCGCGTCGACCACCGAGCCCTTGGCCGGACGCTCGTACTTCGGCGGCCGGTCACTCGCCAGTGCCCGTTTCACCGTGTTCTTCGAGATGCCCAGATGCCGGGCGATCGCCCGGATCGGCATCTGCTCGGCCCGGTGCAGCCTGCGGATCTCTGCCCAGTCCTCCACGCGGATCACCCTTCCCTCCTGACCTTCCGATCAAGATCAGGTTCAGGCGAAGACCACCCAGAGGGTCACTTTTGATCCGCCGTCAGAGGGTCAGAATTCAGGCGTCGCCGAGAGAGGTTTGAGCAGACGCCCCGGCCCTCGAGGCTTTGTGTCGCCGAAGGTGCCGGCCGTCACGAATTCCTGCAGGCTGGCGTTGGCCCCGGCCGCCCCGGAGTCCGCTCGCTGCGGATCGCGGTGCCGAACTCGGGGTCGGGATGGCCGGGCAGCATCCGATTCCGGCCTGCCCGCCGCGTATCCGGTGGCCTTGGCAATCGGCGAGCTGGCGGCATAGGCACCCTCAGCCGTAGGTCAACCATCAGTGGAGCGCGACGGAGCCACCGTCAGGGATTATCGGGACTTCCCGCCGGACGTACCTGCCATGGCCCACGGCGCGCGGCCGAGCCGCCGCTGCCGACCGCCAGGGAAGCCCCGTTGCGCCCCTGCATGGGTGGGCGGTCGGCAGGAGCAGGACCGCACCAACCCCTCGGTGGGTTTCGTCGCTCCGGCGCGCCGACCCACTCCGCTCGCTCTGGTTGGTCTCTGTATCCCGGTCGACTGCCATGGGGGCTCGGTGCTCAGAGGTGGGGCAGGCGGGTGTTTGCCGTTCCTGTCCGTCAGGTAAACCAGGCCCCCGTGGAGAGGTCCGGATGCATCCCGCGAGTGGCTCGGGCGAGGGCTACTGCGCTGGAGATGAGGCCGACGTGGCTGATGGCCTGCGGGAAGTTGCCGAGGAACGTACCGTCCGACGGGTCGATCTGCTCCGGCAGCAGCCCCAGGTGATTGGTGTGCGCGCAGAGGTCCTCGAACAACTCCCCTGCCCGTTCGATGTGCCCTTGTCCTGTGAGATTGTCCACGAGCCAGAAGCTGCACAGCAAGAACGCGCCCTCCGGCTGATGGTCAAGCCCGTCCGGGGAGCGCTCCGGCAGGTAGCGGTAGAGCAGTCCCTTGCCCGCGCCCAGTTGTTCTGTCACCGCCCGGCAGGTGGACACCATCTTGGGGTGGTCGGCCGGCACAACGCGGCGCAGGGGCAGGGCGAGGAGGGAGGCATCGAGCGTGCTCCCCTCCTCGAGGTCCTCCGTGAGAGAGCGGACACGGTCGTTCCAGGCGTGGTCGAGGATCCGCTCGGTCAGGTGATCGGCTTGGCGGGCCCACCTGTCGGCGTCCCCGGGCAGCTTCAGCCGTCGCGCGAGCCTGGCAGCGCGGTCGAGGGCCACCTGGCACATGGCGGCGGAGTAGGTGAAGGGTCTGCCGGACGTTCTGACTTCCCAGATGCCGTGGTCGGGGGTGCGCCAGGCGTGGGCCGCTCGATCGGCGAGACCGGCCAGCCACTGCCACAGCGTCTCGTCGATGGTTTCTCCCGTGGCGGCCCGCTGGAAGGCGCAGTCCAGGATTTCTCCGTATACGTCGTGCTGCGTCTGCTCGACCGCAGCGTTGCCCCAGCGCACGGGGGCGGAGCCGCGGTAGCCCTCAAGACCCTCGTCCACGGATTCCGGCGGCGGGATGTTGCCGTCGACGTCGTACAGAACGTGCGGTTGGTGGTTGTGACGGGCCGCTGTGAGGGCCCAGTCCAGAAAGCTCCCGGCCTCCGACGGCAGCCCGATGCGGCGCAGCGCGAAGACGGTGTAGGCGGCGTCACGGATCCAGGAGTAGCGGTAGTCCCAGTTCCGGGTTCCTCCGATGTGTTCGGGAAGCGATGACGTGGGGGCCGCGATGATCGCTCCGTTCTCCACATGGTCCAGCAGTTTCAGCGTCAGGGCGGAACGGCGCGCGAGGCCGGGCTGCGGAAGGTCGTCGACCAAGAAGGACGCCCAGCGTCGCCAGGCTTGCAGCGTGGCCTGGAGGCCGGCATCGACCGAGGGACAGGAGTGGACGGATGGGGCGTCCCAGCGCAGCCGCACGGCTAGCTCCTGCCCGGCGCGGAGCCGCAGGGTGCGATTCTGAGGTGTCACGGGGGGTGAGGAACTCAGGCGCAGGGTGACGCCCTGCCGGCCGCAGTCGAGCAGCCACTCCTCACCGCGATGCCGGACGCGGGCCCCGCCGCGCGGCTCCACGGCGAAGTCCAGGATGACCTCGCCGTGGGTGACACGAGCCCGGCGCACCAGCTCTCCCGCGGCTGCGGGCTCGTCTTCCTCCAGCCGCGCACCAGGACGGAGCAGGAAGGCGTCCGTGACCTCCACCGCGCCGGTGCCCGTGCGCAGTTCGGTGACCAGGACGGCTGTGTCGTCCACGTAGCGCTGGCGGCTCTGGCGTACGTTCCGCGGCGAGAGCCTGAAGCCGCCCCCGTGTCTCCGGTCGAGCAGTGAGCAGAAGACGGGATCCCGGTCGAAGCGCGGCACACACATGAAACGGATCTCCGCATCCCGCCCGACCAGGGCGCAGCCGCGGCCATCACCGATCAGACCGTGGTCCTCGATCGGTAGGTAACCCTCTCGGCGTGTCAGGGGCTGCCAGAGCGCCATAGCGGACAAGTACCCAGAATCCCCGGGTTGAACAGATGGGCAGCCCTGCCGCTCTCTCGGAGGAGGGCGGGAACCCGTCAGCGGTGGCGGAGCACCAGCATGGCCGCGTCGTCGTGCAGTGGGCCGCTGACGTGCTGGAACAAATCCTGGCGCAGTGTCTCCAGCGCTGCCTCCGGGTCGCTTCCCTTCAGCAGATGAGCGCGCTCCGCGAGTGGGTAGAAGCGCCCCTCGGCGTCGCGTGCTTCGGAGATTCCGTCGGTGTAGAGCAGAAGCTGGTCGCCCGGGAGGAAGCTGGTGCGGAAGGGCTCCGGCGGCTCCGTCCCGTGATCGCTCAGGCCGAGGGGGAGAGCGTAGGAGGAGGGCTCGGGCCAGGTGGTGGTGCCGTCGGCGTGGACCAGCAGGGGCGCCGGATGGCCGTAATTGAGGAAGGTGACCTCTTCGGACCTCACTTCGGCGAGGATGGCGGTGACGAACTTCTCGGCTCCGGGCTGACGCGCGATGGCCCGCTCCAGTCTGGATCCCACGGCTGCCAGGTCAGCCTCGTCCGGGGCTGCTTCCCGGAAGGCCCCCAGGACCACCGCCGCGGTCTCCACCGCCTCCAGCCCCTTTCCCTGGACATCCCCGACGATGACGCGTACCCCATGCGGGGAAGTGACGACTTCGTAAAGGTCACCGCCGATGCGCGCCTCGGCGACGGCGGACATGTAGCGGACGGCAACTCGCACACCCCCGGCCAGCCGCGGAACCGGTTTGAGCAGCACGCGTTGCGCCGCCTCGGCGATGGAGCTCACACTGTCCAGCTTCGCCTCCCGTTCCTGGCGCATGGACACGGCCACAAGGCCGGCCGCGGTCACGCCGAGGACCGCGGCCACGCTCATCACACCCTGCGACCTTTCGAGCAGGTCGTTATACCAGCCCAGACCGACGCACAGCAGCACCGCCGTCCCGCCCACACAAGCGGTGCGCCTCCAGCCGCCCACAAGCGGCGCGAAGGCGGGTCCCAGCGACACCAGAGGCAGGAATACCACCTCTGGGCCGACAGCAAGATCGGCCACGCTGACCACAGTCATCATGACGAAGGGCAGCACCGACAGCACGGCACGGCGATGATTTTCCCACTTCACACCCCCTTGCCTCCCCTCGTCGGCCGTCCCTGTCCACGGCGTGCAGCTCCCTGGGAAGAGCGCAAGTTCCATGGTGGCAGACTCGGTCCCGTCCTCCCCAGACGAAGGCGCCGCAGTCCACGCGCGCACAACCCCGGGACGTGGGGCGTCCGAGTTGCTCGACGGGACACACCGGCGCTGCCTCATCGAGCGGCCGCTCCCCCACCGCGTCAAGAATGGGGGAATGGTGGCTCTGGTGCGTCACTCACCGCTGATCCGGACGCTGGTATGGGTCGTGGCGGTGCTGACCCTGTCCGTGCTGGCCGCCGCTGCCGTCGTACGGAGCACCGCGCTCAACCCCGGCTTCTACGGCCGGGTATTCGAAGAGGAACACGCGTACCAGAGGTTCTACGACGAGGTGCTGGTCGACCCTCACAGTGCACCGGGCGTCCGCGACCTGCTGGGCCGGCTGCCGGTCCCGGAGTCCACGGTCACCGCGAACCTCAAGGTCGTGATTCCCCCGGAGACCCTGCGTGCTGTAGCCGACCGACAGATCGCCGAGGTGACCAGCTACCTGAAGGGCGACAGCGACACGCTGCGTCTGACGGTCGATCTCCGGCCGCTGCTGGCCAACATCGAACGACTCGCTCATGTGTACTTCGGTGATGCCGTCGCCTCGCTCCAGCAACGCCCCGATCCAGACTTCCAGGCATTTATGGAGCATCTGTCGGCAACGGCGGCGCAGCTGGCGGCGGGCGACCCCCCAGCGGAGGGTCTGCCGTCGCTGGCACTCTCCCCCCGCCAGGCGGCCACGGCAACGAGCGCGTTGCTGCGTCTGGTGCCGGAGGCGGAACGCCCCGCGCTCAGGCCCGAGGTCGAGGCCGCTATGGCCAGTGGGGACGTAGCCACGGCGCTGGCAGCCGTCATGCCGGTCGCCGTATCGGACGGCGTACGGGCGGCCGCGGCGGAGCTGCTGCGGGACGCAGGGGGATCCACCTGGGTGATCACCACCGACCTCGGTCCGTCGGGGGACGTACCGGCACAGGCGCACCAGGCGCGGTCCGTCACCCGTCTCTTCCAGGAGGTGGTGGAGCCGGCTGCCGCCGTGCTCGCTCTCGCCGCCCTGGCCCTGCTGTGGCTCTCCACCCCGCCGCCCACCGGGCGCCGGCTGATGCCGCTGGGCTGGGCCCTGGCCGCTGCCGCCGCGCTGATGGCACTGGCGGTGTTCCTCGTACGCACCATCGTGGGCCACCCCCCCCTTCCGCCCGCCGCCCTCCTGGCCCCCGGCAGCCGCGCGTCTCATCGAGGACATCCAGACCACCGCCGTCGACCGGCTGCTGAACACCGGCATCGTCGTCGCGGTAATCCTGCTGACCGCGGGAGCGTTGCTGGTCACCGTCGGCTGGGCCTGGCAGACCAGGCCCAGCCTCCGGCTCCCCGCCGGACGGCGGCACGGCCTGGCCCTGACCGTCGGCGTGTCGATATGCGCGCTCGTCGGGACGGTCGTGGCACCGGCGGCGATGACCGGCCCCACTCCCCGCATCTGCCAGGGAAGTTCCTGGCTGTGCGACGCCCGCTACGACGAGATCGCCCAGCTCGCGGCGCACAACGCGATGGCCACAACGGCGGACCGGTTCATCGGCCCCCTGCAAGACCCCGACATCGTTGGCCAGTTGAACGCCGGAGTGCGTGCCCTGCTCATCGACACCCACCGATGGGAGCGGCCCGAGGAGGTCGCCGAACGCCTGGCCACCTCCGAGTTCTCCCCCGAACTGCGCCAACAGCTCACCCGGGTCCTGACACGGGTGAACCCGCCCCGCCCGGGGACTTGGCTGTGCCACTCGGTCTGTGGCGCGGGCGCCCTTGAGCTGGAGCCCACGCTGCGGCAGATCGGGGACTGGCTGCGCACGCACACCACGGAAGTCGTCACCCTGATCGTGCAGGACGGCATCAGCCCGCAACAGACCAGGAACGCCTTCGAGCAGGCGGGACTCGCTGACCTGTTGTACGAGCCCGACCCGGACCCGAACCGCCCGTGGCCGACGATGGAAAACATGATCGACAGCGGTCGGCGCCTGGTCGTCTTCGCGGAGAAGGCGGACGGCCCCCCGCCGTGGTACCGCAACTTCTACCGCTACGGCATGGAGACGCCATATGCCTTCCGCAGCCCGGGGGAGATGACCTGCACGCCGAACCGCGGCGGCACCGACAAACGACTCTTCCTGCTCAACCACTTCGTCACAGCCGACGGTGGCAGACGACTCGACGCCGCAGCGGTCAACTCCCGCCGACAGGTGCTGTATCGGGCGCACACCTGTGAACGGCAACGCGGCAGGCCGGTCAACTTCGTCGCAGTGGACTACGCAACGCTCGGAGACGCACGGAGCGCCGTGGACACCCTCAACGCCGAACGCTTCCAGGGCGACGACAAAGGATCGCCGAGGAGCGGCATAAAGGATCTGCATCGGTCTGCCAGCAAGTCTGGTCGGCGGCGGTCTTGAGCGAACCCTCTTCCGTCGCCGATCGAGGGGCATGGTCGTGGTACCGGCTGTGGTCTTCGGAGTGGCGCTGCTCATCGCGGTGCAGCTTTCGGGTCTCGCCGCCCGCGCGGAGGTGTCGACAGCTCTGCTGATCGGCCAAGCCGAGTTGTCTGTCGACGGCAAAGCGGTCGCCACGCGCGACAGGGAGCGCCGTAGGGGTGACACGGTGCTGGCCGTGGACCCGCCGCAGCCGTTCACCAGTCGCGTCGACCGGTCGACCAGGGCGGGGAAATGCTGTGCGCCCGATGGACCTCCTGCGGAGTCCTGCACGCCAGCGTCTGCGGCACATCCACATCGGCCGACGTTGGGCACCCGGCTTTCTGGCCTGTTCCTCTAAGGAACGGCCATTACCCACTCCCTCTTCTGCGCAGTGCGTGGTGCTGGAGATCCGGGAGATGTCACGCGCGGTGATGACGCCCGTCAGGTACTGGCCGTCGATGACGAGGATGGGAAGGCCGCTGCCGGGGCGGAGCTTTTCCAGCACGTGCTGCAGGAGGTCGTCCGGTGCGACGGTCGTGCAGCGCAACAGCGGGACGGCCACGTCACGCACGCGCAATGTCTGCCGCTGCTCGGGGGGAATCTGCTTGAGCCGGGGAAGCTGCATGAGGCCGCTGGGGTGTCCCTCGAAGCCGGTCGGAGCGAGCGTCGAGTGGCGGGTCCCCACGGCCAGGCCCTAGGGCGTGTTTCGAAAGTGCTGGTCACAGCCACTCGTTGATGGCTGCGACCAGCACGGTTGCCTCGTAGCGGACGGCGAGCTTGTCGTATCTCGTGGCGACCGCGCGGTGGCGCTTGAGGCGGTTGATACCGCATTCCACCGCGTGGCGCTCTTTGTAGTCGGCCGTGTCGAGTTTCGGTGGCCGGCCACCGTGGGAACCGCGCTTCTTGCGGTTGGCGATCTGGTCGCGCTTCTCCGGAATGGTGCAGCGGATACCGCGCTTGCGCAGGTAGTCGCGGTTCGCGCGGGAACTGTATGCCTTGTCGGCACGCACCTTGTCCGGCCGGGTCCGCGGGCGGCCCGGCCCGAGCCTGGGCACCCGGATACGCTCCAGGACCACCTGGAACTGCGGGGAGTCGCCACGCTGCCCGGCCGTGATCACAAGTGACATCGGCTTCTGGGCCTGCTCGACCGCCAGATGGAGCTTGGTCGTCAGCCCGCCCCGGGAGCGTCCGAGGCCGTGGTCGTCGGGCTCGGCGAAGACACCACCTGGCGGCTCGACCTGCAGATCCCTTTTTTGCGGGCACCCGCCGCATGCTGGTGGGCGCGGGCGACGGTCGAGTCCACCGAGACGTCCCAGGTGATCAGTCCCTCGGCGTCGGCCCGGACCTGCAGTTGCTCGAAGATGCGGTGCCAGGTGCCGTCGCGCTGCCAACGCCGGAAGAGGCCGTAGACCGTCTCCCACGGGCCGTACCGCTCGGGCACATCCCGCCAGGGAGCACCAGCGCGCGTGCGCCAGCGTATGCCGTCTATCAGCTGCCGCTTGGTGTGTACCGGTGGCCGTCCAGGCTTCTTCCCGAGCGGGAGCAGCGGCTCCAGTTTCGCCCACTGAGCACTCGTCAGGTCATGCCTCGCCATGAAGTGGATCTTGACACATCAAGATCCACTTCTGAAGCACGCCCTAGACGCAGCGTTCCGCTGTGAACCATTCGGGGCAACTCTCCACCAGAACAGGCATGACGTCGGTCGTGTTCACTCCGCGCAGGGCCGGGGCCGGCAGGAACGCATCCACACCCTGACCGGCACCGATCCCACCGACCCGCACACCGCCACACCCTGCAGACCGCGGTCATGGGCGCCCGCCTGCTCGAAACTGGCCCACCAGACCCCTGTGATCCACAGACCTATCCCCAGGCCACCGCCCAACCGACGGAGGCGTCGCCAGCACAGTCGGCCGAGTGTGCCGGGGATTCCCCTCAGTAACTGGAGCGGCTGGGTGAGAAGCTGGCGGGACTCGTCGTCGGCACCCAGTCGTCAGCTGGTAGTGAGTGTCGGCTACCGGCGGAAATGGGTGCTGGCCCCGATGGCGATGCCGCAAGGCCGCGTGCGACGGTGGTATGGACACTATCCGTCGGTCCCGCGGGAGGAGCCATAACGCAGCCTGGCACCGCCTGCGCGGCCGTTTAGCTGCCCGCATGTACCCCCGTCAGGCAGGGTAAACGACAGCGTGATGGAGCTGCGCACCTTCCACGCGGTCCAGGGGCAGGACATCACGCTGACCCAGGTGGGAGCACGACGATGAGCGGATCGGCGGACGCCCCGGGCCAACGCTTCAGCGGTCAGGAACCACAGCTCCCCTGTTTCTGTTCTGACCGGCGTTACCGAAGGTAGCTCGTTGGAGGAGACCTCTGCAAGGAGGGCGATGTGATGCCGTGGTTCGTATGGCTGCTCACCGCCGGGGTGCTCGGTGCCGCTGAGTTTTTCACCCTGACACTGGTCTTCGGGTTGCTGGCGGGCGCCGCACTGGTGGCCGCCGTGGTCGCCGGTGTGGGCATCGGCGTTCTCGGCCAGTTCGTCGCCTTCGGGGTAGCAGCGGCAGCGGGTCTCTTCCTCGTCCGTCCTGTCGCACTGCGGCATATGGCACAGCAACCCCTCGCCCGCGAGGGCAGTGATGCGCTGATCGGCCGGCGGGCCGAGGTCAAGCAGGAGGTCACCGCCACCCACGGCCTGATCAAACTCTCCGGCGAGGAGTGGTCCGCCCGCGCCCTCGACGAAAGCCTGGTGATCCCGGTGGGAGCGCTGGTGGAAGTCATGGAGATCGAAGGCGCCACGGCCATCGTCTACCCCCGCGAACTCCTTCCCTGAACGGCTGAACACAGCAACGGAGGCACTGTGGACCCCGTCGTCGTCCCCATTCTTGTGGCGGCCATCATCGTCGTCTTCCTCGTGGCCTCCACCGTGCGGATCGTCCCGCAGGCGCGCCGCTACAACATCGAGCGGTTCGGCCGGTATCGCCGGACGCTGCAACCCGGTCTGAACCTGGTGCTGCCGGTGGCGGACCGCGTCAACACCAAACTCGACGTGCGCGAGCAGGTCTACTCCTCCGATCCCCGGCCGGTGATCACCGAGGACAACCTCGTGGTGAACATCGACACCGTGCTCTACTACCAGATCACCGACCCGCGGGCGGCGGCCTACGAGGTCGCCGACTACCTCCAGGCGATCGATCAGCTCACCGTGACCACGCTGCGCAACGTCATCGGCAGCATGGACCTGGAGGAGACGCTCACCTCGCGTGAGGAGATCAACTCCCGGCTCCGCGCCGTCCTCGACGATGCCACCGGTAAGTGGGGCATCCGGGTCAACCGCGTCGAGATCAAGGCCATCGATCCACCGCACACCATCAAGGAAGCGATGGAGAAGCAGATGCGGGCCGAGCGGGACAAGCGCGCGGCCATCCTGCACGCCGAAGGGGAGCGGCAAGCCAAGATCCTTACCGCGGAGGGCACGAAGCAGAAGGACATCCTGGAGGCCCAGGGCACGCAACAGGCCATGATCCTTCGGGCGGACGGCGAGGCCAAGGCGGTGGAGCGTGTCTTCCAGGCCGTCCATCGCAACAATGCCGATCCGAAGGTCCTTGCCTACAAGTACCTGGAGACGCTTCCGCACTTGGCTAGCAGCGACAGCAACACGTTCTGGGTGATCCCGGGAGAGCTGACCGAGGCAGTTCGGACCGTCACCAGTGCCTTCGGTGACCAGTCGACGGCGGGTCCCCCCGCAGCCGAGCAGCCCGAGAAGGCAGCCGACGACACGTCCCACGAAAGCCGGGTTCCAGAGCTCGATGTAGGCTCGGCGGTTTCGCTCGACGCCGGGGCGGCTGCTGACGAGGCCGCGAAGCAGGCCGCCGCCGCGGTGAGCGACGCCAAGGCGGAGGCAGCGGCCGCGATGTCACCCCAGGTGCCTCGCCGGGGGCAGACGTCCGGCGCCTGAGCCCACCCTCGGGATCTCGCCAGGGACCGCTGTGACGCCACTGAGTGACGGCGACGCCCCAGCCGGCACCGGCCCCATCGACCCGAGCCACCCCTATACCCTGCAGCCGCGGTCATCGGCGCCCGGTGCCCAACGGGCCGACCATACCCCCGTGATCAGGCACTCCCACTGAGGACAGTCCCCTCATCGGGAACGCATCCGATGACCGGCCGAAGATCTCTGCGTTGGCGCCGACCGGGTGAGCTCCTGGTGATGCGGCAGTTGTTGTCCGTACCGCCCTGTTCGCAGCTCTGCTCCCTTCGGTCGGCCGAGGAGAGGAGACCGCGCATGCGAGCACATGACCTGGCCGAGCCGTATCCGGCGGTCTCGGCTGACGAACGACGATGCGGTGACGGTGGCCCGCTTGTTCGTGGAACGGCGACTCCCGGCTCTGCTGGTCCTCGATGCGGATCAGCGGCCCTACGCGATCGTGCCGGGATCGCAGCTGCTGCGCGTCGTCGTCCCGGACTAGGCTCTGGAAGATTCCGCGCCGACCCTCGCCCTGCACGACACCGAAGAGCGGCTTCCTGCGCGAGCTCCTGGATCAGGTCGAGGTCTTCACGCAGCACGGCGCGGGCTAGCGCGGGTCGCTGCACGAGGTAGGCGGCGGCAACGGCGCGGGTCGCGGCTGGTCATGTCCGGCAGCCCGCTCGGTCCGGCGGTCACCAGCTCGCCGCCGAGCGGCAGTTGCCCGTCGGTGGCGGTGCGGTTGCGGGACTGCCTGGTGCAGTTCGGTGCCCGGATTTCATCTGACCAGCGCGCCCGCCGACACCTCGGTCACCCGCAGTCCCGGAATCGAGCCGTCCGCGTCGCCCAGTACCTGAAAGCCTGCCTGGCGCAGACGAGAGCTCACCTGGGGAACGAGGTCAGCCGGGGTGCACGACACGCCGGTCACCCGCCCACGACAAGCACGATCATGCCACCGAGTTGCACAGGGGCCTTTTCGGGACAGCGGGCAGGACGCGGGGGACCCGGACGTCGGCAACCGGCGGGCCACTGGGTGGCCCGGCCGTACACGCTGACGGCTCCCGTCGAACAGGGAAGGGAGCCGTAGCCGTCCCAGGTGGTGTCCCGAGGCGTTATGCCTTCAGCGGGTCATGCGTGGCGGTGCGAGTGCCGGTTGCCGGTGACGAGGCGGTAGAGGGCGAGCAGGATGACGGAGCCGGCGATCGCGGCGATCCAGGTGGAGAGGTGGAAGAACCCGTCGATGGAGTCGACGCCGAAGATGACCTTGCCGAGCCAGCCGCCGAGCAGGCCGCCGGCGATGCCGATGAGCATGGTGATGATGATGCCGCCGGGGTCCTTGCCCGGCATCAGCGCCTTGGCGATGGCGCCGGCGAGCAGGCCGATGATGATCCACGCGATGATGCCCATGGTGCCTCTCCGCTTCATCGTATAAAGGCTGTGTCAGCTCATCGTCTGCACCCCTCGCGCCCGAATAAACACCTGCCCTGCCGGCTGCCCTGCCCGACTGGCTCAGTGCTGCTGGTGATCGCGCTGGGACAGGTAGAGGGGACTGAGCTGGCGCCAGTAGCCGTGCACGAGGTCCTCAGCCTCCCGCACCGCCCGCTGAGCGCATGGCGCTTCCTTCGGCAGGCGTTGCCCGGCCGGGGCCGCGGTGGATCCCGTGCGAACCTCCCTCAGCGCCGTCCAGCGCGAGGCACCACGGGATACGCCAAGAGTGCGCGGCCTGCCGCTTTGGCCCGTAAGGCACCATCGTGCGAGCAGCATCGCGGCCACCACCAACAATGCGCTGGCGCATAGACCTCATGACCGGCCACTGGCTCCTCCTGCCGGACACCCGCATGAACCGTTCCGGGTTCATCTGCCCCGGTATCCCATCGGCAACGTCACCGCCGGGCCAAGAAACCCTCACACGCCGTCGCCGGGTGCTGTGGGGTCAGCGGCACGCCCGCCGACCTGCTCACCGCAGCGTCCCCGGATCGATCTGGATCCGGCGCTGACCGATCTGGCGGTGTGGCGGACCCGCCTGTGGACCGAACCTGGCGAGGGCCGTGGTGCTGACGGCGCCTGGCAGGTAGCACTTGCTCCAGGCGAACAACGGAATCGGGCTTCTGCTCCACGGCAACGGATACATCAGCTCCCACAGCTGAGATCGCACCAAGCGCCGCCTTGCCAGCCTGACCGACACCACTGTGCCGGTTACCACGACGGCCGATACTCACTCGGATCGGCCAGGGCCAGATCCCAGGCCGAGCAAGTGGGCGGGGCCAGAACCGGCGCCACTGCCCGACCGCCGAGGCGGCCAAGCCGAAGCCCTGATCTACGTTGGTGCCGGCCTGCTCTTGGACCAGCTCGGTCAGCGCGTCGATGAACAGCTGAGCAGACGTGCCCGCTTCGATCGCGGCGGCGACCTGCTTGACGAAGCGGATCGCGCACAGTGGTCGGTCGCGACACGCGGCTTCGCCATGCTCCCGCGCGCCGAGCTGTAGGGCTGGGCTGTGCCAGGCATGCCCGCTGATGCCGCTCCTGCGAGCGAGGGTGTTCAGGCGGTGGTGCGATTGCCCTGGCGGGCGGTGAGCGCGGCCTCGGCGCTGGGGTAGGCGGGCAGGAAGGTGTCCATCCCGGTGACGCTGAGCATGCGGCTCAGCCGGTCGGGGATGGCCGCCAGGGTCAGGGAGCCGTCGGCGTCCTTGGCGCAGCGCCAGATGCCGACGAGGGCTCCCAGCCCTGAGGAGTCGCAGAACGTGACCCCCGACAGGTCGGCGACCAGGTCTGCGTGTCCGGCCGCGATGAGTTCCAGGGCGCGGGCCCGCACGGCGGGTGCGGCGGCGCTGTCGAATTCACCGGACAGTGCGATCACGGCCAGGGCGCCGTCGGTGTGCGGGACGTCGATGTGGAATGCGTCGGTCATGGGCGTCGGATCTCCTGCCCGACAAAGGCGTCGGCGGGTGCGGTCGGGGCGGCGGCGCTGTGAGCGGTGGTAGTGATGCCGGAGGGAGCGGCGTCCGCGGTGGGGACGGACAGGGCCAGCAGCGCCACGTCGTCGCGTTCGGTGTCGGGGAGTGTGTCCAGGAGCGCGACGGTGTCGTCGATCAGGGCGCCTGCACTGACCGGCGCCCCTCGCTGGGCAAGGAAGTCGGTAAGGCCGGTGTCGGCGAGCATGTGGCCATCGACGGTGCGTGCCTCGGTCAGCCCGTCGGTGTACAGCAGCAGTCCCTGGCCGGGTGCCAGGTGCAGGGTGCGTGAGGCGAAGGCGGCCTCGGCGAACGCGCCAACCAGCATGCCGCCCTTGGCGCGGGCCGCCTCCACCCGCACGCCGCCGCCCTCGGTGGGGCTAAGGTGGTAGGCGGGCGGGTGACCGCCGGTGGCCAGCGTGACGGTGAAGCCGCCGTCCCGGGCCGGATCGAGCAGGCCGAAGACGGCGGTGCAAAAGCGCGTGCCGACCGCCGCGTCGAGCAGCAGCGCGGTGTTCAGGGCTTTGAGCGCGGCCGTGGGGTCCGCGTCGACGAGGGCTGCGGCCCGCAGCGTGTAGCGGGTCAGTGAGGTGACCGAGGCAGCTTCGGCGCCCTTGCCGCACACATCGCCCAGGAAGAACGCCCACCGGCCCCCGCCCACGGGGAACACGTCGTAGAAGTCGCCGCCCACTTCCTGCGGGGAGGCGGTCTTGTAGTGGCAGGCCAGCTCAAGCCCGGGTACCGCGGGCAGCGCGGGAGGCACCAGGGTGCGCTGCAGGGTGGAGGCAAACGCGGCGATGGCCGCCTTGTCCCGCTCCGCACGCTGGCGGGCCTCTTCCTCCGCCTGACGCTTCTCCTGCTCGGCGCGTACCACATGCAACGCCGACAGCCGCAGTTCCAGCTGGTCACGCACCACCGCGGCCAGGTCCCCGAGGGTGGAGGCATCGGCCTCGCTGATCTCGCGGGGGCGGGTGTCAAGGACGTTGACCGTGCCCAGGCGGTGCCCGTCGGCGGTGATGATCGGAGCGGCGGCGTAGAACCGCACCCCCATCGGGCCGGCGACCAGCGGGTTGGAGCAGGCGACCGGGTCCAGCAACGTATCGGGGATGATGGTGGTGTCATCACTCAGCACCGCCGAGGCGCACAGGCCCGGATCCCGGCCGATCTCGCTGACACCTTCCAGCCCGTGCGCGGCCTTGAACCAGATCCGGTCCTCATCCACGATCGTCACCGTCGCCACCGGCACCTCGAACAGCCGCGCGGCCAGCGCCGCAACTCGGTCATAGGCGCCGTCCGGCGGAGTGTCGAGAATGTCGTAACGGCGCACCGCCGCCATCCGCGCCGCCTCGACCGACACGGCCAAAGGCCCGCTCGGTGCTATCGCAGGCAGGATCGCTTGTTCCGGCATGTCCCTCGTCTCGCTGGTCCCCCCAGGAAGGCACCGACCAGACAGCCAGCACTCCGGAACCCTACCGAACACGGCCTGCGCACCCGATCCGAGTGCGCAGAGTTGTGTTCGATTGGAAGGAGCGGCTCGGTTGGATCCGCTCGCCGCAGTCGATCGAGGTCCGCTTCGGCACCTCGCGGGTGCGGGACCGTCCATATCACGGAAGGAGTAGGCATGAAGGTGGGGGGAAGGGGTACGCGCGGCAGTGGCGAGTCGAGGTGGGCCGGTGTCGGCATGGCCGACAGGGGAGGGCACATGGTTACGGATACGGCGACGGCGGATGTGAAGTGCGCTGAACTGCCGGCAGTCCCGGACCCGTCGAAGGTCGCCCCGAAGGACGCGCGTGAGCTCACCCGCCTGTTCTTCCAGCAGTTGGACCGGCTGGAAGAGGGCACACCGGAATACCAGTACGCACGCAACACGCTGATCGAGATGAACATCTCCCTGGTCCGTTACGCGGCCTCCCGGTACCGCAGCCGGGACGCGGAGGAGATGGAGGACATCGTCCAGGTCGGCGTCATCGGTCTGATCAAGGCCATCGACCGGTTCGAGCTGTCCCGCGAGGTGGAGTTCACCTCCTTCTCCATCCCCTACATCGTGGGTGAGATCAAGCGGTTCTTCCGTGACACCACCTGGGCTGTGCACGTTCCGCGCCGGCTGCAGGAGGCCCGCGTCCAGCTGGCCCGCGCCACCGAGGAACTGAGCAGCCGCCTGGGCCGCACGCCCACCGTGGCGGAGCTGTCCCAGCTGATGAACCTGGACGAGAAGGAAGTCATCGAGGCACGGATGGCCTCCAACGGCTACCGCTCCTCCTCCCTGGACGCCGCCATCGGCAGCAGTGAGGACGGCGAGACGGCCCTGGCCGACTTCATCGGCAACGACGACGGCGCCCTGGAACTGGTGGAGGACTTCCACGCCCTCGCCCCGATGATCGCCGACCTCGACGAGCGCTCGCGCAAGATCCTGCACTGGCGGTTCGTGGAGGAACTCACCCAGGCCCAGATCGGCGAACGGCTCGGCGTCTCCCAGATGCACGTCTCCCGGCTGCTGTCACGCACCCTCGCCCAGCTCCGCAAGGGCATGCTTACCGCCCACTGACACCGCCACCCCGCAACGGCACCTCGCGGCCGCGGTGAACCCGTACACCACGGCACCACCCTGTGTGCGGTCGGTTTGGAGCGGCCCCGCTCAGACCGTTCTCCACTCGTGTGGGCAGCCTCCGCGCCATTCCACCCAGCGCGGATCGTCCAACACTGCCTCGGGTTCGTCGACGCCCGCCGCTTGAAGGAACACCACCAGGTCGTGGTCGCTGTAAGCGGTGCCGAGGATTTCGTCGCGTCCGTGCGAGTGCACGGTGACGCTCCGGCCACCGGTACGGGAGGGCTGGTGTACGACGATCGGCGCGCTCATCACGCCTCCCAGCGTGCTCCCGGCAGGGCCGTGCGGCGAGTCGGCTGCCCAGTCAGGAGGTGTCGCCGGACCAGTCGAAACTCGGGCACGCGGGTCCTACATCGCCCCTCCCGCTGGCGTTCGAACTGCCCCGCGCAGGGGGCGCGCGGGTGTCGATTCCGCGGCCCACGGTCTGACCCGCACCTCACCGCTCTCGCGGTCCACCTGCACGGCATGACCGGCCTGCGTGAGGATCGCCAGCAGCGCCGACCGCAGAGCAGCACGAATGCCCTCGAACTCGGCATCCTCCCGGCCCGCAGGATCCAACTCGCTGCCGCGCACCCACCCCACCAGCACCGAGTCCGTCTTCCGCCGTACCCGCTGGTCCTTCCGAAGTGGGCAGTGCAGCGGTTGCACCTCCGACGCGTTGATCCGTCACTGGCCCATGCCCAGGCGGTCGTTACGGGATCAGAGCGTTGTAGACCTCGACCACCTTCGACTCGAACGGTGGTGCCCCAAGTTCCTGCGCGGCTGGCTTGACCTGCTCTTCCATGAAGCGCCGGAACGCCTCCTCCGACTCCCACACGTCAATGACCTGCCAGCCGCCCGTCTCGCCGGGCGCCCCGAAGTGGGCGATGAGCCCGGCGGGCGGATTCGTGGGGTCCGGGATCGCCCGGTCGAAGGTCGCCTGGTAGAGCTCCTGATTCCAGCCAGGGGCCTGGTTGAGTACCAGAATCGCCATCTCGGTTCCTCGTTTCGCGTGCGAAGACAGATGTGAACGACGCTAGTTCCGAGTGCGGGCGACCGCGAGCAGCGGGGATGGCTGCTGCGCCGTCCGAGGGTCGGTGCCACCACTCGGCCGGTCCGTTCCCCCAGCGCGAAGTTGCGCAGGTAGAGGCCCACCAGAAGCGTGCGCCCTCGTCGGTGTCGGTCAGTTGCAGGATGCAGGCGAGGACCAGGGCGCTGCATGGTTCGGGGACTTGGTCGGTGACGAACGTGGTGACAGTGGCGGGCGGGACCTCCCGACCACGGCCGGACCAGCGTGGTGACCTGCGGATTCGCGGGCGAGTGCGGGGAGTGAGTGCGGCCGGCTGTCGGATGGGGTTACGGCCTGGTCCACGGAGGCGTTGTCGTTTGTGACCGTGGTCACGCCTTCGCGGTCGGGGCTGCTACTGCCGTAACCGGTACGCGCGGTGCCGGACAGGCCGGCGTCGCACCGAGCGGTGAGCGAGCAGATCCGTGATGATCGGGGTGAACGCGGGCAGCGGAGACCGGCTGGCGCTGGGCGTGCTGACGCGGTACCGGATGGCCACCACCGAGCAGATGCACCAAGTGATCGCCTCCTCGGTGCGCACCACCCCCTCGGTGCTTACCGGACAGACCAGGCGCAGGCTGGCCAGACTGCGCGGCGAGGGGGTGGTCGACCGCATCACCTTGCCGCAGGCCGGACGAACCCGGGCGTGGTTCCCCACCCCGTACGGCGTGCAAGCACCGCTACGGACCGCCGGACGTCGTCCATCGTCTCGCGCAGGCCGGCGGTCGAAGCGTGCGTACGAACATGACGCCTCCCGCGCACATCCGAAACCTCTGACATGGCCAGTCTTCTACCGGGGTCGAAACTGGGCAAACGCACCAAGCGAGCTGTCCCCTCAAGCCCACGATCACCTGCTGGCACCCGGAAGCACGGGCGCGAGTTCCACCCCATCCGGGCGGGGGGCCAGGGTGTCGTAGCGGCCTCCGTCTCCAGCCGGGCGGCTTCATCCGCCGCGCCGAGCACGGGCTGCTGCTGGGGGATGTCACCCAACGTGGCCGCGTTTCCTGCTTGCGGCATGACTCCCTCGGCTCCTCGCTGGCCGACCGGGACCGGCGCCGTCTGGATGGCCGGATCCGCGTCGGGGTCGTCGGACAGGGCGATGCCGGCGGTGATGCGTTTGCCGACCGGCTCGCGGTGCGCTTCGAAACTCTGGGCGACGGCCATGACGATCTCCAGGCCGTGCTGGCCGACCCGGCCGGGTTCCGCAGCCCGCGCCAGGGGCAGGGACGGGTCACTGTCCCACACGGTCACTTCCAGCTGGCACCGGCAACACGAAGCTCCAGCAGGGCGGGCCCGGGGGCGTACTTGCGGGCGTTGGTGACCAGTTCACTGACCACCAGCTGCGCCACGTCCATGGCACGCGCCGAGACCGGCAGGCCGTGATCGGCCCGCACGCGGCTCAGAAAGTCGGCCACCAGATCGCGCGCCTGAGCGATGCAGGAGAAATCCCCCTCAAGGGCTGCGGCCGCCTGCAGCGCAGTCCCGCCTCCTGTCGCATCGCCCTCACCCTCAGGCATCTCACCTGCTGCCACGGCCGAGAGGAGGTCAGGGAATGCGCCGGGCAGCCGACGCCTGGCCCTGCCCGCCGGCACCGCACTGCTCTTCCCGCGCCGGTGCAGGACGGCCGGTGCCTGCGGCTCGGCTCGGCGCAAGGCGGCATACACCACCGGCCAGGCACTCATCAGCGCCACAAGCAGAGCAGCAACAGCAACGATCAACAATAGGACGCGAGCCCACGCCGGTTGGCGAGAGATGGCGGCCGTGGTGGCCAGTACGCAGAACAGCAGCAACGCTGCTGCCGTGAGCAGATGTTGGTGTGGTTGTTGCTGTCTCATGCGCTGCCGTCCGGGCCGTGACGGGATTGCCATCCTCATCATGATCGACGTCTTCATACCGTATGACACCGGTAGACGGCTTTTGCCGACCCCTTGTGAATGGCTGGTGAAACAACCGCTGGATCTCGCCCTGACACCTGCCTGCCCGCCCAGCGCGCCGGCCGGCCCCACAGGGCACCGGCGGCTCCAGCTGTGCCGCTTCGGCTACCCGCCTGTACTTGGCACGTCTCTGCCCGCCCATCTCAGCATCGGGCTCTCCACCCAGACCGGCGTCGAAAAACCTTGTGAAACCGCGCTGCCGACCGCACAGCAGCCTGAAGAAAGACGAGAAGGCGGCGTTCGACCTCCCCAGGCTTCCCGCCGCACACTCGTCAGCCTCCGGCACCTACGCTCGAACGCGCGTTCCATGCCGGAAGCCGTAGCAGGTCCACTGCCATGCGCTGCGCCACCGCGCACGGCATGCGCATTCCGCCATCCGGCCCCATCCTGGTAGACGGCACCATCGGCTGCACAGGCCGACCATCCCCTCTCCGGGAGGTCCTGTGATCCTGCTCGTCCTGCTCGTGCCCGCCCTGATGACAGCCTTCCTCTTCGCCATGGACACGCTGGAGAATCTCCTCTTCCCCCGCCCCACAGCGACACACGACGTGACAGCAGCCAACCAACACGTCCAGCCCGTGACATCCAACAGGAGTCCATCCAGCCACCCTCCGGTCAGCTCCAGGTAGGTCTTGCCCCCGGTCCGGCGACGGGCCCGGGTCACCGCGCGCTGGCCGAACTCACCGCCGCTCTGGCCCTGCCAGGTCCCTGATGCCGCCCACACTGCCCGGCGGTGCCGTCGGCCTCAGCTGACGGTGAGGACGATCTTGCCGGGTCGGCCAGGATGGCGACCCACCCAAGCGGCATGCGCGGTACCGACCGCATCAGGGCGATCAAGTGGGCGCCGCACAGCGATACCCAACGTCGGCCCGCACCCCGCGAACGTGACCGCCCGCGGCGTGAGACTCAGCTCTCCGCACGCGGTGCAGTGGTTTCGTCGGTGGAAGCGGGCAACGTTTGTCGACGGTTTCGGGTAACAGTTGGCGATCAGACAGCTCGAAAATATCGATGAGAACTGACAACGCTGCGAGCTCTTCCCGGTGTCAGCGGGAAGCGCATACTGTGCGGTGTGGCGACTTACAACAGCATCGGTGCGACCTACGCTGACACCCGGCGACCGGACCTCCGAATCGCCGCCAGGATCCATCAAGCCCTCGATGGTGCCACCACTGTGATCAACGTAGGAGCCGGCACCGGCTCCTACGAACCGTCACACACGGTGCTGGCTGTTGAACCCAGCTCAGTGATGATCGCCCAGCGCCCAGCCGGGTCCGCACCGGCCCTGGAAGCATCCGCGGAGTCGATCCCTCTCGCCGACGACTCGGCCGATGCGGCGATGGCCCTCCTGACCGTGCACCACTGGAGCGACCTGGAAGCCGGCATCGGCGAACTCTTCCGCATCGCCCGGCAGCGGATCGTCGTCCTCACCTTCGACCCCGACATCAACCACAGGTTCTGGCTGCTGGAGGAGTACCTGCCCGAAGCAGCCGCTTTCGACAACACACGCGCCGTCGCGGTCGACCGCTTGGCCACGCTGCTGGGAGGCGCCCGCATCGAAACCGTCCCCGTCCCGCACGACTGCACCGACGGATTCCTCGCCGCCTTCTGGCGCCGACCCGAGGCATACCTCGACCCGGAAGTGCGGGCCGGTATCTCGCTGTTCGCCCAGACCAGTGACGAAGTCCTCCAGCCGGGCTTGGCCCGGCTGTCAGACGACCTGTCCTCCGGCCGGTGGCACCAACGCCATGCCGACCTGCTCGACCGCGAAGCCCTCGACGCCGGCTACCGGCTGCTCGTGGCCGACCTGTAGGACCAGGCGCGAGCCGTCTGACTGCACACTCAAGCCTGCGAGAAAGGGCCGGTCACGGCGGTGCGCCAGAAGTGATCAGTTCGCGGCGATGTCCTGTCCTCGGGCCGCCCTGGTGCTGGCGAGGCGGTAGGAGTCGGTGCCGGTCTCGATGATGTTCCCGCCGAAGGTGAGGCGGTCGACGATGGCCGCGCAGAGTCGCGGATCGGTGAACGTTTTGGTCCAGCCGCCGAAAGATTCGTTGGAGGCGATGGCGACGCTGTTCTTCTCCTCGCGTTCGGTGAGCACCTGGAATAGCAGCTCAGCGCCGCGGCGGTCCAGCTCCATGTAGCCGAGTTCGTCTATGCAGAGGAGATCGACGCGTCCGTAGCGGGCGATTGTCTTGGTCAGGACCTTCTCGTCCGCCGCCTCGACCAACTCGTTGACCAGCTTGGTGGCAAGTGTGTAGCGGACCCGGAAGCCGGCCATGGCGGCCTCGGTGCCGAGCGCGATCAACAGGTGGGACTTGCCGGTGCCCGAGTCGCCGATCAGGCAGAGCGGCAGGCCCTTCTTGACCCATTCGCAGGTCGCCAGGGTGTGAATGACGGCTGCGTCGACGTTCCCGTTGGCCTCGAAGTCGAAGGCCCGCAGCGACTTCTCCCGCGGGAACTGCGCCGCCTTGATGCGTCGTTCGGAGCGGCGGCGGGCCCGGTCGTCGCACTCGGCCATCAGCAGTTCGGCGAGGAAGCCGCGATAGGACATCTGGTCGCGGGCGGCGGCTTCGGCCAGTTCGGGGAACTGGGCCCGGATAGTGGGCAGCCTGAGCATGCGGCATGCCTGGTCGACGGCGGCGGTCGCGGCCTGTTCGGTCAGCCCGCGGTGTCGTTTGAGTGTCACGGCATCTCTCCCTGGATGGCGAGGCGGTCGGCCGGCTGCCGGGCGCGCAGCAGCTGGTCGTAGGCCGCGACCGAGGGCAGCGGCCGGGTGTCGGGCGGCAGCTGGGCCAGCCGCCGTTCGGTCAGCGAGGTCACGTTCGTCCGTTCCGGCTCCGCAGGGACAACCGGAGCTGCGACCTCGTCGGCTTCGGCAGCCTTCCGGGCCTCCAGGGCGACGGCGTCCGCGGTCAGGGCGCCGGCCCTGACCGCGGAGGCAAGCCCAGCGACCAGGTGCTCGTGGGGGACGTGGCGGCCCATCAGTAGGACTTCGCTCAGGGCCCGGGTGCCGTCCCGCTCGCCGTGGGCGGCCTTCGCCGCCTCCCACCAGGCGTCATGGACGGGCGTGAACTTCCCTGCGGAACGCGCCTGTTCGAGGGAGGTGGCCCCGGGAAACGCGCCGGGCTTGCGGACCAGGGCTTCCAGGTAGTGGTCCAGATCCAGCCGGGCCTTCCCCTTGGCGATCAGCCGTTCATGACGGGCGACCTCCCGCTGGCCGTCGTAGACCACCAGCTCGGACGCGTGCAGTATGGCTCTCACCGTCCGCCCGATCAGCCGCACCGGCACCGAGTAGCGATTGGTGCGGACACTGATCTGGCTGAAGCGGTCCACCCGCAGGCTGAACAGCCGTCCCGTCTCTGAGGGTTCGTCCGGTAACGGCTGCAGCAGCGGCCGTTCAACGGCGAAGTACTCGCTCACCGGCCGTGGCCGGGACCCGATCCGGCGCCGTTCGTCCTCCTCGTCCCACTGCTCGATCATCACGTTGAGCTCGGCGATGGAGGCGACCTCGGGGACGGGGACCATGTGATTGCGGCGGAACCAGCCGATCTGCCCCTCCACCCCACCCTTCTCATGGGCGCCCTCGATGCCGGGCAGGCAATACGCAGCATCGATGCCGAAGTGCGACCGGAACGCGGTCCACCGCTCGTTCTCCACGCGGGAACGCGAGCTCAGCACCCGGGAGACCGCAGAGCGGAGGTTGTCGTAGCGGACCTTGCCGGTTGGGACACCGCCCAGCACGCTGAGAGCGTGGACGTGGCATTCGAGGAACGCCTCCTGGCCGCAGGAGGCGAAGACGCGGTGCACGGCCTTGCCCGAATACGACAGGCGCATCGCGAACACGAAGCAGGTGACCTGCTCACCGGCCAGGCGTACCTTCACGTCGCCGAAGTCCACCTCTGCCTCGGCCCCCCGGCCGGTGGGACTGCGGAATGAACGCGTGTACCAACCCGCGGCCGGCCTCAACAGCGATCTGGGGCCGCCGGTCGGCGACATAGGCCCGCACCATCGGATAGGTCACCGCCTCCGCCCCGTGCTCGTCCAGGAGCCGGTCGAAGATCCGCTTGACCGTGTGACGCTGCTTGCGCGGCGCATCCAGATCCGCTCGGAGGATCTCGTCGATCAACGGCTTGTAGGCATCCAGGCGGGTCCCGCGCGGCCGCGGCTTCTTCCGCGGCTCCGGCCAGACCGACTCCAACGCGGCCTTCACCGTGCGGAATCCGACTCCGTGCTCACGCATCAAGGCCCGGTACGACATTCCTGCCCGGGCGTCACGGCGGATCGCCGCGTACAAGTCGACCTTGGATTTCGGTGGCGTCATCGCAGCCTCATCCCGCAGAGCACGTCAATGCTCCCACCGCAAGCCCTCAAGCGTTGCCAGAACTCACAGACACCGCCCTCCGACGAAACACGGCGTTCTCGGCCCTGAGCGACAAGTGGTGTCGGATTCCGTCAACAGAACCACTGGCTCCCCCTCTACCACCGCGAGCAGGTGCGAGCGGGGATCGAACGGCTGGTCTTCGCGGTCGTTATGCCGTGTCCGCGGCGATTCGCACGCATCGCCCGGCACAGGACGACCACCGATGACCAGCACTCCCCCACCACCGGTCAACGAGCCGAACCCCTCCACCTTCATCTGCCCAAGCAGCCTGGTCGGCCCGTCCTCGGGATGTCAGCACTCCACACGGAAATACTGCAGCGGCGGCAGCCCGCTCTGCCAGTGGGGCATGGCCCCGGTGAGGGAGAAGTGGGGCCCGGCGTGCGCTACACCAGCACCCGCGGTCAGGCCTAGCACGGGCGATCATGACGTTCGGCTGAGCCGGATAGTGTCAGGCGGTGGCGATGCTGGCGAGGGTGCTCTGGAGCCGGCGGACCGCGTCTTCGGCTTCCGCGTACTGCTGGAGGACCGGCACGACGGCGCCGAAGGTGCGGCCGTCTTCGGCGGGCATGGCGCGCCAGTGCAGGACTGGCATGAGGGCGGTAGCAGCTGCGCCGAGGAACCAGGCCAGGCGTCCATGTACGCGGGCGAGGGCGATGGCCACAGCAGCAAGTGCTTCCCGCAAGTGCTCCAACCGGTCGACCTCGGACAGAGTCTGCTGGAACTGCGGGGCGCCTACGGCGGCGTGCAGGTCGGCGGCGGCCTTCGCCGCGACGGCACGGTCAGTGGATGTCAGAAGCCACACCCGTTCGCGGATCAGGCGTTCCGCTTCCTCCACCAGTTCTTCAATGACCGTCCGCATGTCCACACCCGACACCCTAATGCCGGTCCCTGTTCATCAGCGGCAGAGCGCAGAAGATCGGCCAGTGACCCAGCCACCTCGGCACCGAGCGGCCCGACACGATCACCCTGAGGTTCCCCCGCAGTGCGGGAGTGGCTGACTAGCTGGTCAGAGCGGGTTGACGTGGTTTCAGGTTCACTTGTTCGGTCGCTGCCTGGTCGGCGTAGTGCTTCTCTTCGTATTCGATCGGGCTGAGGTAGCCGAGCCGTTTCTGGATGCGGCGGGGGTTGTAGAAGCCGTCGATGTACTCGAAGAGCGCGAGGTTCGCTTCGGCCCTGGTGGCGAAGAGGTGGCCGCGGATGCACTCGGTCTTGATGACCATCCACAGGTTCTCCGCCAGGGCATTGTCGAACGAGTCGCCGACCGAGCCCATGGATGCTTGGATACCGGCCCTGACCAGGCGTGTTGTGAGCTTCACAGACGTGTACTGACAGCCGTGGTCGGCGTGGTGAACGAGCTCGCCGGGGGCGACTTCGCGGCTGGCCAGGGCATACTCCAGCGAGGTGAGGACCAGGTCGGCGTCCGCGCGGGCGGAGGTCTCCCAGGCCACGACCCGGCGGGAGAACGCGTCGCGGATCGCGGACAGCCACAGCGGCCCCTCCCCGGTGGGGATCATGGTCAGGTCGGTGACCCACAGCCGGTTCGGCCCGTTCGCGGTGAAGTCGCGTTGCACCAGTTCAGGGGCCAGATCGGCGTCCGGGTCACGGCGAGTGAAGCCCTTGTCCCGGCGGGGGCTGATCCCGGCGAGGCCGGCCTGGCGCATGAGCCGCTCGACGCGCTTGCGGCCGACGTGGACGCCCTCACGCTTGAGGACGGCGTGCACGCGGGGTGAGCCGTAGATTCCGCCGGAGTCGTCGTGGACCTGCTGGATCCTGCCCGTCAGCTCCGCGTCCCGGCGGCGCCGTTCGCACGGCTCGGTCTCGGCCTGGCGCCACCGGTAGTAGGTGGAAGAGGGGATGTTCAGTTCCCGGAGTACGGGCTCGACCCCCAGGTGCGGGTGCTCGTCAACGAGCGCCGTCACCTGGGCCGGGTCGGGTCGAGCTGGGCCGCGAAAAAAGCGGAGGCCGTCCGCAGGACTTCATTCGCGCGCTTGAGCTGGGCGTTCTCCTTGCGAAGGGCGGCAAGCTCCTCACGCTCGGCGGTGGTGAGCATGTCGCCTCGCTCGCCGGCATCGGCCTCGGCCTGACGGATCCAGTTACGCAGGGCCTCGTGGTGCACGCCGAGTTCCTCGGCCATGCGGCGGATCACGGGCTTCGGCTCGGAAGCTCGGTACATCCGCACCGCACGCTCACGCAACTCCAGCGGGTACTTCCTCGGGGCAGGCATCGTCAGAGCTCCTCTCGTGAGCCCCATCTGACCTGCTGTCACCTCTCCCCGCATCTCGGGGGAACCTCACCCGGACACCTCCCAGCCGTCTGGCGGCCCGTCGCGTACCCGGTCGGTGAAGCCCGCCAGCTCGCAGAACCGACGAAGACGCCCGCCCGTAGTGCCGTACATGGAGCCGATCAACCAAGCGCATGTCGCGCTGCCGGGGCTGGCCGTGGTGGAGATCGCGGCGTGCGACAACCAGACGGCTCTCGTCGTCCAGGAGCTGCTCGCCACCCGGTGGGCGACCGTGGCAGCGGACCGGACAACCCGGGTACCGGGTAAGCCCGGCATCCGGCTGCGCTGCAGCTGGACGTACGCCAGAAGCTCACCCCGGGAAGCGTGTGACACAGCGGCTGTTCACGGTGCTTTCGATGGGTCGCTGCGGCTGAAGAGTGCCTTGAGCAGCCCCGGTGGCTGGCCGAGGAGATCGGTGCGGCAGTCAGGGCAGTGCCGGCCATCGGCAGGCGGGGCGTCCTCGCCCTTGCCTGCCGTGCTAAAGGGAGGGTCGGTCAGACCGATGGAGGGAAGCGGGCGGCGAGCAGGGCCCGGTCGTCAGGGAATACCACCTCGGGCTGGTGGTGCAGGAAGCGGTCGCACAGCTCGGTGATGTCCAGGCGGCTGGTGGTGCGGGCGAACTCGGTGAGCCGTTGCATTCCGATGGCGAGGTCTTCCCGTCGGCGCTCGATCACTCCGTCGGTGTACAGCAACAGCGTGTCCCTCTCGGCCACGGTGGTGTGGGCCTGCCGGTAGCGGACGTTGCGGACGGGGCCGAGGGGCGGTGAGGTGGCCCGGTCGAGGTAGGCGCTGGTGCCGTCGGCGTGGATGAGCAGTGGCGGCGGGTGGCCGGCGGTGGCGTAGGTCAGGGTGCGGGTGCGGCGATCGAAGACCAGGTAGCAGGCGGTGGCCATCCGCTCCGGGTGGTAGCGGCCCAGGAAGGTGTTGACTTCGTCGAGGACAGCAGCGGGGTCGGTGCCGCAGCGCGGCACGATGTTGCGCAGGGCGGCGGTGATCTGTGCCATGACGGTCGCTTCGTGCAGTCCGTGGCCGGCGACGTCGCCGATGCTCAGGCCGATGTGATCGGCGTCCACGTCGTAGACGTCGTACCAGTCGCCGCCGACCGAGAGCAGGTCACTGCCCGGGGCGTAGCAGGTCGCTGTCTCCAGGCCGGACAGCTGCGGCAGCTGCGGCAGCAGGCTGAGCTGGAGGCGTTCGGCGACCCGGTGCTCGTGTTCGTGGAGCCCCGCCCGGCGCAGGGCCTGGGCGATCTGCTGCGCCACGGCCTTCATGTGCGCGGAAGCGGTGGAGCTGTGGGAGCCGTACACGATGAGCATGCCCAGCGGGACGCCGTCCGCCTCCAGTGACAGCGCGAGCGGAACCGCGTCCGTGGCCTCGTGGGGAAGCGAGCCGTCCGCGCAGGACGGCCGGTCCAGGTCGGTCCAGCCGCCGGCCCCGACCGGGAGAGAGTTGTCCTCAGGCTGCAGGGGAGGCACCAGCCGCGCCGAGTGCAGATAGAGCTCCGCCGCGCTGGCCCCCAGGGCGGCCGGCGCCACCTCGCTGACGACGCGGGAAACCTGCGCGAGGGTGATCGCAGCGGCCAGGGCGGCGGTCAGGTCGTACAGGTGCTGCAACTGGGTACGGGCGGCCTGTTCAGCGGCGAGCAACCGTGCCCGGTCCACTTCGGCGGCCCGGCGGAATGCCACCTCCCGGTTCAGCGCCTCGACCTGCTGGCTGAGCACGACGAACCGGTCGGACGCCCCGGCCTCGACGAGATGCAGCTGCACGGCCGGCTGCAGGCCGTCCCACCAGGTGGCCCGCGCCCCGTGACAGCGAAACCGCCGCATGCGGCCGTCAGCGTCCTTGAGAACCAGTACGCCGGGCACGGGACTGCCGCTGCGCAGCCATACAGCCAGCTGCTGACGCAGCAGCGGGGTGTCGTCGGGCCGTAGGTCGAAGACGCTGGCACCCGGACGCAGCCGGTCGTCACAGCGGCTCGCCGCCGGGTTGGCGGCCAGCACGCGGCCGTCGGCCCCGCACAGCAGCACCGGATGGGGCAGCGGTCTGGTGATGGCCCGGAAGAGGCCAAGGGTCATGGAGCCACAGCCCGGTCGCCGAAGTATTCACGGCCGCGCACCGTCTCGACATCCACGTCGGGGACCAGGTGCACCACCACACGGCAGCCCGCGTCGCCGCGCGCGATGGTCTCCTCCAGCTCCACCCGCGCATAGCCCAGATTGCGGGCGGCGATGGTGCCGAAGACGTTGGACGTCATCATGCACATCGACTCCCGGCCCACCACTTTCTCCGCGAACGGGCACACCCGGTTGCCCAGCACGATCTTCGTCTCGTCGTGCTCGATGACGTAGAAGTCACCGTTGATGCGCCGCTTGAGATCCACGAGTGCCTCGGCGACCTGCTCGCCTGTGAGCCGGTCGGCTCCCAGCGCCTTGAGGTACATCTCGTCGATCTGCGTGCCGACTGCCTGCCCCACGAGGCTGACGTAGCCGGACGCCTCCTCCAGACCGATCACTGACTCCAGTGACGTCGCCAGCTCACGCACCAAGGTCCGCAGGAACACATCACGGTCCAGAGGAATCTCCACATCCGAAACCTGTCCCATACCGGCTCCCTCGCCCCCAGGCCCGGCGGCAGCGCGACCGGCGTGGCCTCAATGTCATTGTCGGGATCTGATTCTGCCAGCGCTCTCCAGCCCGCCACCACCAGTCCCGTTTGACAGCGGCAAACGGCCTTCACAGGATCTGCCGGTCACCCGGCAGGCACAAATGGTTCACCACGCAGGCAGGGGTAACCCGACAGATGACTGCCACCGGCTGTGCGCAGCGCCAGTCGGCGGCCGCGCAGGGCCACCCCCGCTGGAGGAACCTCGTGAACGGCGAACCGACCATCCCATCCTGCGAGTCGCGTTTCCCCGCAGTCACAGCGAGCATCGCGGCCGCCCGGCACTGGGTCCGCGACTGCGTGGAAGCCGGCGCCCCGCTGCGCCAGCGCCGGATGCTCCAGACCATCGAACTGCTCGTCTCGGAACTGATGACCAACGCCATCCGCCACGGCGCCGGCCCACCTCTGATCCGGCTCACCTGGAACGATCGGCTGCTGCGCATCGCGGTCAGCGATTACAGCAACCGCTGGCCACGCACACGCGCCACCAAGAACACCGAGCCCAGCGGCTTCGGCATGCAGCTCCTCGAACGACTCTCCCAACGCTGGGGCGTCACCCCACGCCACCCCGGCAAAACAGTCTGGGCCGAACTCAGCCTCGCCCCCTGAGCGCGCCTCCTTCCAACCCTGGATCAGCAGTGGCGCCACTACGGGAAGACTCCGACTCGGTCGCACAGCTCGTCTTAGAGTTGCCCAGCCCCAGCAGGCCCGGCCAGTTGATGCCGGTCGTCCCAGATAATGTGCAGCCCTATCCTTCCCCTCGGCGACCGCTGAGGCGGACCCGGCCGGCGACCCGTCAGCCACCTCGAACTGCACGCCGCGGAACAAGGTCACGCCCAGCTCACAGGCAAGGTACGCCACCATCTCCTGCGGGCCAGCTCGGACCCGGGACCTGGGGCATCGACGCACACGCTGCCGCCTGCCCTGGGCATGATGAGCATGGGGTAGGGGTCCGCCCCGAGGTAGTGCCTTCGGGAGAGGCTGCATCTGTCCAGCCGTCCGGGGTTGGCCTGTCTGCCGGGATAGACTCTCCAGCTTGGGGAGTTGCCCGCCTGCTTGTGCCAGGGCGGCCGGCAGGTGGCCTATTGTGAAGGAGTCCGAGCGTGGATGCCCCACATGCGGTGGGCGGAACCGGCCAGGTGGCGCCCGGGAAGGTCGCGTTGGAGGTGAGCCCGCTGCCCGGTGGTCGTTGTGGGATACGTGCCCGCGGTGAGATCAGCGCCCTCACACGTCCGTCCTGGGAGCAGGCCCTGTCGGAGCTGGCCCGGCAGCACGCGGAGGTGTCGTACGTGGAGCTGTCGGACGTGGCGTTCGTCGACGTGGCCGGGGTGAGCGCATTGGCGGTCACCGCCATGAACCTGCCGGGCGGACGGGTCGTGGTGGAGCATCCGCCGCCACAGTTGCCACGGGTTCTGGAATTGTTCTGGCCGGGTCTGGACCGGATCGAGGTGGCTCTGTGATGAGCACGGTGACCACCCACGAGGCGTTCGTACACCCTGCCCTGTTCTACCGCAGCGAGCAGGAGTACACGCGGCAGACGGTGTCCTTCCTGCGCGAGGGCTTGCACAACGGCGAGCCGATGGCCGTCGCGGTGCCCGGACCCAACCTGGAACTGATCAAGAGCGGGCTGGGCGCGGATGCCGAGGGCATCCTGTTCCTGGACATGACCGAGGCCGGCCGCAATCCCGGGCGGATCATCCCCAAGGTGCTGCGCGGGTTCGCCGACGCACACCCGCAGGGGCGGGTGCGGATCATCGGTGAACCGATCTGGGCCGGGCGCAGCGCGGTGGAGTACCCGGCATGCGCGCAGCACGAGGCTCTGATCAACGCCGCGTTCGAGGGCAGGGCGGTGACGATCCTGTGCCCGTACGACGAGGTGCGGCTGGATCCGCAGGCGATCGCCGATGCGCGGGTCACCCACCCGACCCTCATCAGCGGGGAGGGCCGTGAGTGGGTGAGCGACGTCTACGACTGGCAGGCGGTCGTCTCCCGCTACAACCAGGAGCTGCCGACGGCGCCGGACGCCGCGGTCTTCTCCTACGGTGAGGAGGAGCTTCCGGCGGTCCGCTATTTCGCTCACGCTCAGGCCGTGCGGCTGGGCCTGGCCGGTGAGCGGCTGATGGACGTGGAGCTGGCGGTCGCGGAGCTGACGACCAACAGCGTGGTGCACGGCGGAGGCCGTGGGGCGCTCGCGGTCTGGGCCGAGGGGGAACAACTCGTGATCGAGGTCCGTGATGCGGGCCGGCTGACTGATCCGCTGGCAGGCCGCCGCCCGCCGGAGCGCGGACAGGTGGGCGGCCGGGGCCTGCTGCTGGTCCACTACGTGTCCGACCTGGTGCGCGTGCACACCGGCGACGACGGCACGACGGTGCACTTCTACCTCAGCCTGTAGCCGCTTGCGCGGGCGGCCACCCTGTCCGGGCGGCCGCCCGCCCCGCTCCTGCCTTCACGCTGTAACGATCGACGGTTCCTACGGGCAGCGACAGGACGTGGGCGCCCGAACCCCGCAGGTCGTACCCGAGGCTGGTGAGACCTTCCCGCAAGATGGTGGCGACCTCGTGCAGGCGGGTGCGGCGCCATTCGTCGTGCCGGACGACGTCCAGGGTGGCGGCCTGTACCAGGTCGGACGGCACCAGAGTGACGGCCGGATAAGAGGTCATCTTGCAGCTCGACGAAGTCCTCGTCCGGGCAGGTGATGCAGCCCGCCCGTTTCGCGAACGCCTTCGACAGATACTCCTGCTGTAGTTCTTCGAAGTGGTCCAGGTGCGCGGAGTATCCGGCCTGCAGTAGGTGCGCGAGAAGATGGACCTTGTTGACGTCCTCGTAGGTCTGTGTTGCGCGAGCCGGCCGGCTGTAGTTTCCCCGTCCGATCATGGAGTACCGGAAGGTCTCGCCGGTTTCGTCCTGTTGGGGGCGCTGGGGGATGAGGAGACCCGGCGGGTGATCGAGGCCGCGCGCGAGCGGGCGATCGAGCGGGTGCTGGAGTGGATCGAGGACGAGGTGGCGGTGATCCGGTACGGCAAGGACGGCATCTACCGGGTGCGGCCGCCCGGCGGTCTGGTCGCCGCGCGCTTCCGCCACTACGAGGCGCGCTCCGGTATGCCGCTGCTCCATGACCATCTGCTGCTGTCGGTGAAGGGGCAGCGTCTGGACGGGAAGTGGGGCTCGATCCACACCCTGGCCTTGCACGAGAACACCTGGCCGCCTCCGCGCTCTACAACGAGTTCGTGGCCGCTGAGGTTTGCGAGGCGCTGGGGCTGGCGACCGAGCCGCGCACCGTCACTCCGGGGCGCCGGCCGGTGATGGAGATTGCCGGGGTGCCGCACGGGCTGATCCGCTGGACCGCCCGGCGCAGCGACCAGATCGCCGCTTGCCTCGAGGACCTGGAGCACGAGTACGTCACTGCCGTCGACGACGACGGTGAGCTGAGGTTCCTGCCCGTGGTCTCTGAACGGGCCCGCGCCAAGCTGAACCAGATGGCCGCCCGTAAGACCCGCCCGCCCAAGCGGAAGACCCGGCCGCTCGCGCAGCTGCGCAAGGAGTGGAAGGAGAGCGCGATCCGCACCTCCGGGGTGGCCGTCGACGTCATCAACTCCCTCCTCGAGTACGCCCGTGCTGCGGCTGCGGCGATCCGGGCCCGGGTCGCCGCCGTGGTCGACGTCGCCCTGGCGGCCGTCGACGTCGCCGCGACCGTGTTCGTGATGAACGAAGGCGGCCGCTTCCACCGCCGGCACTTGCTCGCCGAAGCCCGCCGCCACCTCGCCCTCGTCGGTCGCGGCCGCCGCCGCGACCCCGGCCTGGACGACCAGATCGTGGCCGCCGCCATCTCCACGTACTGCCTGGACATCAGCGAGCCGAAGACCGTGCGCGGCCTGGAGGCCGACTACCGCCTCTACACCGCCCGGTGGGCGCTGTCCGACCTCCCCGCCCGGCGCCGCCCACCCACCCCCGCACCCGGCCCGGACCGGCACCCTCCGGCCGATCCCGGCGAGCCGGCTGCGCCCCGCGAAGGAGTCCGCGCACGGATCGGCCTCCCCGTCCACGGCCGTGATGGGCCAGACGATGTCTTCGGGGAGCTGCAGCAGGACGAACGCCAGCTCCGGGTCCGCTTCCGCCCGCCCGGCGACAGCGGCGCGGCCACCCGTCTGCAGCGCCAGGAGGTAGTCGAAGGCCCCGCTGCACCTGCTCGGGTGTCAGCGGCGTGCGGGACGGAATCAGGTACGGCATCAAGCTCTCCTCACGATGGCCGCCGCGCGACTCACGGCGTCGTCCTCGCATGGTTGGCGCGCTGGCCTGTGGACAGAGGACGGAGAACTCTCCCGCCCCGCCAGACGGGATGAATCGGGTGTGACGACGACCGATAGGCGGCCCCTCAGAGCGGTAGGTGGCCCCGGAGGGTGCGCCTCACGCAACCTGTTGTGACTCGCGCTCCGTGGCTGGCCAAGAGGCGTGCACCGGCTTGCGGGGCACAGCATCATCCTCGGCTCTTGAACGCTGCTGGCTCTTTGCGGCTACGCCGGTGAGATGAGGCTCGTGTCTGTTCCGCCTCGTGATCGTTAGGCCATTCGGTGCACAGTCGGTCCAGGCCTATGGGGGGAGACGGGCGTGGAGGTGAGGGATGTCCATCATGCCTACCGTCGGCGTGTGGTCCTGCGGGGGGTTGACATGCGGCTTCAGAAAGGGACGCTGTGCGGGATCGTTGGGGAGAACGGCGCCGGCAAGTCCACGCTGCTGAAGGTCCTCTCCGGCGAGTTGCGGCCCACGCGCGGCACGGTCCGGCACCGCGGCCGGTTCGGCTACTGCCCGCAGCACGTGGTCCTCAATGACGCCCTGACCGTCCGGCAGCACCTGACGTTCTTCCAGACGGCCTACCGCCTCGCCGATGTGCGCTACGCGGAGGAGGTCATGGAGGTCCTGGGCTTTACCGGGTACGCCGATGAGCGGGCCGGGGTGCTCAGCGGCGGGACGCGGCAGAAGCTGAACGTGACGCTGGCGCTCATGCACGATCCGCAGGTCCTTTTGCTGGATGAGCCGTATCAGGGCTTCGACTGGGACACCTACCAGCGGTTCTGGGATCTGGCCGTGCGGCTGCGGGATGCGGGACGTTCGGTCCTGGTCGTCTCCCATCTGGCGTATGACACCGAGCGCCTGGACGAGCTGTGGCGCCTGGACGGCGGCGTGCTCCGCCCGGACGAGGCGGTTGCCGCGTGAGGTTCCACCTGACCCGCTTCGCTGTCGCCACCCGGTTCACGCTCGTCGAGCACGGCCGCAACCGCTTCGCCATGACCCTGGTGATCCTGTTCGTCCCTGTATGGACGACCTTGGCGTATCTGTCGATGCCCGACACCCCGGCACGGATGCGGCTTCGCGCCACCGGGGAGACGCTTGCCCCGCACGGCAATGAACTGACCGCGATCAGCGGTGCGCTCAACGCGGTCACGCTGATCACTGGTTTCATGATGTTCGCCGCCACGTTCTCCGGCAGCGGCTTCGACCGCCGCCTGGCCATGGCTGGCTACCCCCGTGCCCACCTCGTCCTGGCCAAGGTCACCGCCCTGGCTCTGGTTTCAGCGGTAGTCGCCGCCTACGCCACCGCCATCGCCTGCCTGGTCTGGACACCGCGGCAGCCGCTGCTGCTTGCCGCCGCGCTGTTCTGCGCCGGACTGACCTACGGCGCGCTAGGCGTTGGCTTCGGCTCCCTGCTGCGCCGGGAAGTTGAGGGCATGTTCGCCATCGTGATGACCAGCATCATCGACCTCGCGCTGCAGAACCCCATCACCAGCTCCGGGGCCGACAACCCGGTCATGCGCTACCTGCCTTCCTACGGAGCCATGCAGGCCAGCACGGCGGCCGGATTCTCCACCCGCCCGGTTCCCGGCTACCTGACCATCCAGCTCACCTGGTTCGCGGCCGCTGCCCTGATCGCACTGGTGGGCTTCCGTCGCAGCACCCGTGGTGCCCTGCCGCCGACCGCGCGGGCCTCGCTGCCCGAGGTGAGCGGTACAGCCGGCCTTCCCGGACCGCGCCAGGCTGCCGCGCCATCGGCTGCGGAGTCCGACGCGGAAGCACACTGAGGTCCCAGTCCCCGATATGCGCGCCACAAGGCAGTCCACGAGGGCGGATCTCGATGCGGCCTCGCGAGCACAACGGAAGCGGTCCATTGCCCGGTCGCTCACCGGGGAAGGCCCATCCCTGCTGGCGGCGTACCAGCTCTGCCGGCGCACGACACGAGCGCACGATCCCGGGATCTACGCTCTCATCCAGCTGATGCCAGCCGTACTGCGCCCGGCCTGCTGGGCGTTGTGGGCGGCAGCGAGCGTCCTTGACGACCTGGTCGACCAGCGGGATGCGGAACAGGCCGAGCGTGAGGCCCGCGTCGAGGCGTGGACCCAAGCCCTGCAACGCGACCTGGCGGCCGGAGCCAGCGCGGATCCGGTCCGGCACGCCCTGGTGGACACCGCGCTGCGATGGCGCTTGGACCTGTCCAGCCTGCAAGGCGCCATGACCAGCACGCGCGACGACGCCCGCGGCCGGCGCTTCGCCGACTGGAGCGAGTGGCGGGCCTGGTGCACCGAGGAAATCACGCCCTGGGTCGACCAGGTACGGCACCTGTTCGAACAGGCCGGAGCGCCGATGACCCTCAGGCTGGACCGGCAGCAGGACTACGAGCAGTTCATCGACGGCGCCCAACTCACCGACATCCTCACCGACCTGAGCGCCGACCTCCCCCAGGGCGACCTGCTCCTGCCGCAGGAAGCCCTGGACGCCTTCCCCGGTGCGGCATACGACTTGCGGCAGGGGCACTGGAGCCCGGCCACAGCCGCTCTGATCGCAGAGCTGACGGATCTGGCCCGCCGATGGGTGACCAGGCCCGCGATGACGAAAGGCATGCACCCAGGCGCCGCCACCGTTCTCGACACGGCCGCCTGCCTGCTGCGCGCCCAACTCGACACCGTCGACGCGGCTGGCCCCGCCCTGCTCAAGCGCGCCCCGCGCCCCTCTCTCACCGCCCGCACCCGTATCCTCGCCCCCGCCCGCCTCCGCTCAGGCCTCGCCTGGAGCCTGACGCCCCTGACCCCGCCCGGACCCCGACGATCCGCGATGACCGTGAGCGGCCCGAGCCCGGCAGCCCAGAGCACCGCCCTGCGGCCCCCACCCCCGCACCCCGACGGCGCCCACCCCCCACAGATTGCCGCCGACCAGCTGCCCACCCACGTGGCGATCATCATGGACGGCAACGGCCGCTGGGCCGCACAACGCGGCCTGCCCCGCCCCGAAGGCCACCGCGCCGGCACCGCCGCCGCCCACGAGATGGTTTACGGCGCCCTGGAAATCGGCCTGCGCCACCTGACCCTGTACGCGTTCTCCACCGAGAACTGGAAACGCGACACCGAGGAAATCACCACCATCCTGGAAGCGATCCGACGCGACCTCGACGAGGGGCCCATCCGTGACCTCGACGTACGCCAGCGCTGGTCGGGCCACCCCGACAAACTCCCCGAAGAACTCGTCCAAGCCCTCCTGCGCGAGGAACGCCGCACCCGCAACCGCACCGGCCTGACCCTCACCGTGTGCATCAACTACGGCGGCCGCGACGAGATCACCCGCACCGCCGCAGCCCTCGCCCAGGCAGCCCACGCAGGCGACATCGACCCCCACCTCATCGGGCAGGACGACTTCGCCCGCCACTTGCTCCACCCTGACATGCCGGACGTCGACCTGCTGTGGCGCACCGGCAACGAACAGCGCACCTCCAACTTCCTGCCCTGGCACGCCGCATACGCGGAGCTGCACTTCACCTCCGGCTACTGGCCCGACGTCGACCGGCGTGATCTGTGGCAGGCCATCACCGAGTACAGCCGACGCCAACGTCGCCACGGCGCCGCCCTTCTCGTCTCACCACCGGCCGTTCCGTCACGTCCGATCTGACTGTCGGAGCTGACGAGTCCGGGCTCAACGAAGTCCACACCAACGGGAACCCCAGACATCCGGCAAGTTCCATGCCGGCGGTGCCGCTCCAGGTCGCATCAGGGCCATCTATCGGTCGTCGTCACAAAACGGGCTGCAAGGGCCGAACCCGGCCCCCTTGTCCAGCCTGGTCGGCCCGACCACAAGCCCGACCATGACCCCTTGTCCAGGTCGGCTACCGCCCCGACCACCGCCGCGTTTCCCCTTGTCCACGCCCGCTACCGGCGGCCGTCAGACAGCGGACAAGGGGGTCGTCTGCACGCTGCTCCTTCGCAACGACCGCCCCGACCGGGGCAGAGAAGGAGACGAGACGATGACGACCACCCACCCGGGGACCGGGCAGCGGCACCGCTCGGGCCGATCACACCGGAAGGCCGGCCCCGTGGCGGGCAAGCCCAAGGGGACTCCCTGGGCGCCCACTTCGAAAGGCACTCAGGAACCCCCTTTGGCGCCCGGCACCCGAGGCCGTAGGAAAACCCCTTGTCAGGGCGGGAATCGGCGCGAAGTGACGGCCGGCGGCAGCCATGACCAGGCCGGTTGTCAGCACGGCAAGGCCGGTGACCAGGACGGGCAGGCCGGGGCCGGGCAAGACGTACAGGGCGGTCCCGGCCGCTGTGACGACCGCGCCGACAGCTGCGAGCGCGGTGCCGATGCGTCGTTCGGGCATGGTGCTCCTCATCGGGTGGGCGGGCTTGGAGGGGTCAGGGGCGGTGGGCTGCCTGGTGCACCAGGTGGGCGGTGAGCGTTCCGATGAGGAGTGCCCAGGCGATGGCGGCGCCTTTGGCTTGTGGCCAGCCGAGCAGGACGGTGGCGATGGCGGTGCCGGCGGCCAGGGCGCGACGGTCGGATGCGAACTGCCACTGCCGCCGGGCGCTGCCCGGCGTGCGCAGCTCGCCGATCGCGGTTTTGATCACCAGTGCGGCGATCACGATGGCCACCGGCAGTACGCCGGTGGCGCTGTTCACGCTGCCACCTGGAGGAAGTGCTGTATGAGGCGGGCGGCGGTGATGGTGCCGAGCGGCGTCACGCCGCTGCGGTCGCGTTCGATGACGGCGACCAGGGGGCTGTGGGTGCGGGCCATCAGGGCCGCGACCTCCATCGGGCACGCGTCGGGCCCGACGGCCGGCGGCGGATACAGGCGGCGCGGCGCCCATTCGGCGACCGTGAGCCCGGTGAGACGCTCGGCGAGTTCGCGGTCGTGCTGGTCGCCGCCGACGGCGGCCAGGGCCGGGTCTTCGGCGATGTAGGCGGGGATGAGCTGCCGGATCAGCTGGGAGCCGGGCACGATGGCATACGGCTGGTTGTCGGTGTCCAGGACCAGCAGAGCCGGCAGCGACTGGTCGGCCAGCATCCGAGCCGCGTCGATCGCGTCGTCGTCGGTGGTCACGAAGGGGTAGGGCTCGGCGAGATCCCGTGCACGCATGACGGGCCTCCCTTCAGTTTCCGCTGTCGGCACGGCCGTGCCCGGGGCCGGTCTGCTGGTAGATGTCGGGGACGCCGTCGGCGTCGTCATCTCGTGTCTCCGCCGCCCACAGGCGGCGGTAGATCCCGTTGCGGCGCTTGACCAGCAACGCGGCCGCGACGGCGGCGATGAGGGAGCCGAGCAGGACGGCGGCCTTGATGTGCTCGGCGTCGGCCGGGTCGGGGAAGGCGAGCTCGCCGATCAGCAGGGCGACGGTGAAGCCGATCCCGGCCAGCACCGCCAGGGCGAGCACGTCCGCCCACGCCAGGTCCGGGTTCAGCCGGGCCCGGGTGAACCGGGCCGCCAGGTAGGTGCCGGCGAAGATTCCCGCCGTCTTGCCCACGACCAAGCCGAGCACCACGCCCAGCGGCTCCGGGCGGGTGAACACCTCGCCCAGTGAAGCGGCCGAGATGCCCACCCCGGCGGCGAACAGGGCGAACAGCGGCACCGCCACACCGGCCGAGACCGGCCGCAGCAGATGCTCGGTCCGCTCCCCGGGCGATGCCTTCTCCCCCTGGTCGCGGGTGGTGCGCAGGATCAGGCCCATCGCCACGCCGGCCACCGTGGCGTGCACCCCGCCGTTGTACATCAGCGCCCAGATCGCCAGCCCGAGGGGCACGTACCACCACCAGCCGCGGACCCGGTAGCGCTGGAGCAGGTAAAAGACGACCAGCCCGGCCACCGCACCGCCGAGCGCCAACGGGTTGAGATCGGCGGTGAAGAAGACGGCGATGACCAGGATCGCGCCGAGGTCGTCGACCACGGCCAGGGTCAGCAGGAAGGCCCTCAGGGCGGAGGGCAGGTGGGTGGAGAGCACCGCGAGGACGGCGAGCGCGAAGGCGATGTCCGTGGCCATCGGCACCGCCCAGCCCTGCGTGCTTCCCCCGCCGAGCCCGGTGGTGGCCAGGTAGAGGGCGGCGGGGACGGCCATGCCGCACAGCGCGGCGACCACCGGCAGGGCCGCGGTGGCCGGGGTGCGCAGCTCGCCCACCACCAGCTCGCGTTTCAGCTCGATCCCGGCGACGAGGAAGAAGATGGTCAGCAGACCGTCGGCGGTCCAGTGCTCCACCGACAGGTCCAGGCCGAGCGCGGGTATGCCGAAGTGGAAGTCGCGTATCTGCTCGTACGTTCCGCTGATGGGGGTGTTCGCCCACACAAGCGCCACCACCGCCGCTGCCAGCAGTATCAGCCCGCCGACCGTCTCGGTACGCAAGGCCCGCGCCACCTGTACACGCTCCGGCCACGGCAGCAGAGCGAGGAAGACGGAACGCTCACGCTGGTCGGCAGGCATACAAGACCTCCGGGGCATCGACAGATGGGCACATGGGCCCCTTGTTCGCCGACCAGACTTCCCGGCACACCCCGCATCTCTTGACGCGTTCTTTACACACTATCGGTCCCGGCCCTGCCAGGACCAGACGAGCACCCTCGGGGTTCCGGGAGCGCGGACCGCGACCAGGTCGGGCACCGGGGCAGACGGTCCTCGGGGGCCCCTGATCACTCCTTCTCCTGGATGTCTTACGCTCCGCTGACACAAGCAGTGCCCTACGTGGCGCTGTTCTGCCGTTCCAGGGGGGAGCCACCGTGCTCGTACTGTCCGTTCTGCTGATCCTCGCCGCTGTGGTGTTGTACTTCGTGGCCCGGGTGCGCGCCTCGTCCCCGTTGCGCCTGGGTGCCATAGCCGCGCTGGCCGGGGGCGCGTTCTTCGGGATTGCCAGCAGTGTGTATGTCGTCAGCGCCTACGAGGTCGGCGTCCCGGTGCTGTTCGGCAAGGTGGGTACGCCGATGACCTCCGGGATGCACCTGAAGGCCCCGTTCACGGATGTCACGTCCTTCTCCACCCGCCCGGTGGACCTCAACCTCTCCGACAAGGACGTCGTCGAGGTGCGCTCCTCGCAGGGCGGAGTGATGTATGTGGAGGTGACCGTGAAGTGGGCGGTGACCCCGGCCAAGGCGGTGGAGCTGTACCGGCTCGCCGGGAACGAGGCGGCCATCCAGCAGCGGCTGGTCTATCCGGACAGCCGGGAGATCATCCGCAATGTCTTCGCCCGCTACACCAGCGAGCAGGGTTACGCCTCGGACAGGGAGAAGATCAACGCGGAACTCGGTGAGCTGATCAAGGAGCGGCTCGCACCGCGCGGTATCGACGTCACCGCCGTGAACCTGCGCAACGTGAAGCCCTCCGAGCAGCTCCAGCAGCAGATCGACCGCAAGATCCAGCAGAAGGAGGCCACCGAGCGGGCCGTCGAGGCGAGCCGTACGGCGGAAGAAGAGTCCAAGCGGCGCAAGATCGAGGCAGAGGGTATCGCCAGGGCCAACAAGATTCTCAGCGACTCGCTGTCCGACAAGGTCCTGATGAATCAGTGCATCGAGGCCTTCAAGGAGGCCGCGAAGAAGAACCCGGTCTACGCCGTGCCCTGCGGCTCCGGCAGCGGTAACCCGCTGATCGTGGACGGCACCGGCCGGAACTGACCCCAGCGGCCCGGGGCGGAAAAGGGGCCTTGCTGTCTCGGCACGGAGGCGGCCAAGCCTTTACGGATACCTCGCCCGGCTGTTCACCCCCGAGGCTGCTATGTCGTGTCGAGCCGCTTGAGTAAGTTCCTTGATGCTCCCGATCTTGGTTCGGTCAGTCCGTTCGAGGATCTTGAAGATCTGGCGACAGATAGCGCGCTTGAGGCATCGTTGCGCATCGCGGGAGGTCTTCCCTTCGGTGATTCTGCGGGCGACGTACGCCTTCGTGGCGGGGTCAAGCCGCATGCGGATCAGGGTGATGGTGTGCATGGCCCGGTTGAGCTGCCGGTCTCCGCTGCGGTTGAGCCGGTGCCGGTTGGTAAGCCCAGAGGAAGCGGGAATCGGCGAGACGCCGGCGAAGGACGCGAAGGCTGCTTCCGACCGGAAACGGCCCTGGTGGGACCAGCTGACCAGGATCTGAGCGGCAGTTATCGGACCGATGCCGAGCAGGTCGAGGAGCTCGGGCGTCAGCTCTCTGTGAATCGCCCCCGGTCTGATGGAGGCATAGGACTGTCCCAAGTTGGATGAACCGCCGGCTGGGGCCAGTTGACGCTCGCCTTCGCCCTGTACCGGCAGGCGGTGTTCGGCTGATCATCGACGACGTCGGCACCCGGCAGTGGGGGACCTTGACCGGCAGCGCGCTGCTGCTCGTCGGTCGTGTCGTGATCATGGTGAGCCATCGAGCACCGGGGGACCGGCAAGGGACTGGCACGCCGTAGGGGCCCACGGTGGAGCTTGTCGTCTTGGGCCGGGGAGCGCTTGACTGCTGGCCCTGACGGCCTGAAGACCGCCGGCGAACCCCCATGTGGACCACGGATCCCGCACGGGGCCGGAGGCCGACGGGCGATGGCCGCTCCGTCCCAGGTGGGCGCGGACCAGGTGGGTTGCCCGAGCAGCCTCAGGGAATGGTCTCTAAACGGGGCCGCTCCCATGATCGCCGGATGCCACGCGTCGCGATCAGTGGCGACGCGCTCGGGGCGACGAACTCCGACGGGTGGCATCCGCAGGCCGGCGGTCGAGGCACGGTCGCCCCGGCCGTCCCGGAAACCCGCATCACCGCTGTCCAGGAAATCGCCGAGCCGGGTGGCTCAAGTCGCGCCGCCGGTCGCGGAGGGGAGCCGTGCGCTCGTACGCGATACCGAGCGCGACAGCCAGGAGTGCCAGGAGCAGCGCGATGCGCGAGCAGGCGGTGACCACGCTCTTGGACGCACTGGCGAGGCGAGGCGCGACCTCGGCGAAGGCAGCCGCATACGCCGCACCCGCCACCGAAGCGAGAAGGCGTGGTGAGTTCGTGTCAAGGTGCGGCAGTGGCGGCTCCCAGCCGAGGAGGGTCGCCAGAATGAGCGGAAGGACGAGCACCGTGCCGATGCCGAGAACGACACAGCTTGCGGTGGTGTTCATACGAGCGCTCCAGGGCAGGGCGGCGGCTTGCGCCGACCAGGCTTCCCGGCTCACCTGAGGCGGATCATAGCCACCCCGCGTGCACCCTGTGGTGAAAACGTGTAATTCTGGTGCAGGCCGGGCTCATGCATGACGAGGTCGTATGTCATGTTTCGTGAAGTAGCGACAAGGAGAACTGCACCGTCTGAGGTTCCCCCGCCGTACGGAGGGGCCTTCCGCCCCACGGTGCGCTGGCGTGGGTGTCCTGGGCATCTCAGCCACCGGCCAGGATCCGGATCGTGGGCAGCTGGGCGTACAGCTGGTCGCCGGGGCATTGGGTGTTGTAGCTGTCACGGTGACCGTGGATGGCCGGGAAACTCAGCCGGGCGCCCTTGGCCCAGGCTGTGCCGAAGTAGTTGCGGCCGGCGTCGCCCGCGGTGAGGGTGGCGGTGCTGGCCGGGTTGACGCCGTACTGGCCGAGCTTCCAGGCGGCGACCCTGGCCACGGCGGCCAGGACGGCCTGGCTGGGCGTGACGTCGGTGTACGTGCCGAGGACGGAGACGCCGGTGGTCTCGGTGTTGAAGCCGTAGGCGTGGGCGCCCATCACCGGACGGTCCACGCCGCCCTTGCGGCCCTCGTAAAGGGTCCCGCATCGGTCGACGAGGAAGTTGTAGCCGATGTCCTTCCAGCCCAACTGCATGACGTGGTAGGCGTAGATGCCTCGGACGACGGCCGGGGCCTCGGCGCAGGTGTAGTCGTTGCTGCCGGCGGTGTGGTGCACCACCACCGCCTTGATCTTCCCGTCCGGCAGATATCCCGGCGGCTCGGGGCTGATCGACTCGTCCGCGCCCCATCCAGCACGCGAGGTGATGGGCGGACGGGGTGCGAGTTCGGCATTCGGTGCTCCGTGGGCAGCGGTGGGGGCCGGCCGCGCGGTGGCTGGTGCGTCGGGACCGGGATCGACCAGGTCCAGTCTCAGCCCGGCGGGCAGGACGGAGGCACCTTCCGCGGCGATGCGAACCTCGGCACCATCAGAGGGCCCCGTCCAGACGGGATCGGTGCCACCCCGCAGGGCTGTGTCCTCGCCCTGGCTGTCGTCGCCGTCCAGGTGCCGCCAGCCGGACCACCGGCCCGTCCCGGCGGACCGGGTGCGCACCGCCACGCTGCCCGCGAGGTGGGCAGACGGATCGTCCCAGGTGACGCCCAGCACGCTGAACAGGCGTGTGTCTCGTACCACCAGTACGGCGCCGCGCCGGTCCGCCGTGGCGGGCACCGCGCGGACCTCACTCCGCGTCCCGGTGGTGGGGCCGGGATCCGTCGGCCTGCCGTGGCTGCGGGCCGCCGGCGCGCACAAGCCCTGGACGGTCAGTGCCCCCGCCACCACCAGCGCAGCAATGTGTCCTGTACCCCACATGCCTGAACTCCCCTGTCTGAACGCTGCTGTCGGCCCCTGACTCACGGTTCGGGCCCTCGTTTGAGCTGGTGCGGCTTCGGGCGGTGAGTGTGTCAGCCGCCTGGCGATCATCGGATCACCGACACGGAAGCCCGGTCCGGGACCAGGGCGCGCACCCCCGGGCGGGTGAAGGGCGGTTGGGCCAGGTGGCGGCTACGGGCCAGCCCTGCCACGGCCGATTCCCGTTGCCGTGCGGGGTGCGGGGTGCGGGGTGCGGGCCAGCTGCCCGTCGCCAGCGGGCTGTGGTGCGGCACAGGCAGGTCTGCCAGGATGCGGCCATGCAGCCGTACGGGACAACAGCACGCGTCCAACGATGCCTTGGCCGGCTGCTGAACCCATCCCTCCGCCGGAGCCGTGCCCCGGCGGCACTCTGCGCGACCGCGGCCGGAGCACGATGACCCGGGCCTGGGGCGTGGGCGGCCGGGGCTGCTGGACCTTGCGGCTGGACAGGGTTCATCCGCAGCAGCGGAATCGCCCGATGGAGATCGTCCTGCGCGACGGCCGACAGCGGGTGGTCGCGCTGCGTTTCCGGGTGTGTCCGGCATGCCGTACGGGGCGGATCCACGACGTCTGGGTCGACGAAGCCTGGCAGCGGCAGGGACTGGGCCGAGAGGCCCTCCAATCACTGCTCACTCTGCATCCCGGACACCGCTGGAGCACCACCCTGAAGACCCGGCAGGGGCGGGCCTTCTTCAGCGCGATGACCCGGGAGACGTCCACCGACTTCCCGGCCGCAGCCCCGTTGTGCCCTCATCTCAGGGGACGGTTCGGGCAGTTCGTGCACCGCATGACCGGTCGGTCCCCGGCGCCATGAACGGAGCCGGAGATGCGGCGGCCCGGCTCGGGCCGTGAGCACGGGCCCGGCCGTCTGCGACTATGGATCTCGCTCCGCGGGGAGTGTGTGACGGCAAGGGCGTCGACCTGTGCCGTCCTGGGCCGCGAGGCGTGACCGCCTGGCGCTGGAGGGGGATGTGTCCGAGGAGAACGACCGGCTCGCCGTGCTGTCCGCCCTGCCGTTCGCCATGATGGCCGCAGTGACGGTGGTCGACATCGCCACCGGACCGGCGGTGGGACTGCTGCCCTTGGTGTCGCTCGGACCGGCCTTCGCCCCGCTGGTCGGCGGCTGGCGGCGCACCCTGGGCATCGGTGTGATCGCGTTGCTGCTCACCGTCGGGCTGAGCGTGTACAACGACCTGTTCGACGCCGCGCGCGGCTACGTGAGCACGGCCTCGGTCATCGGCGTCACCGCGGCGGGACTCGTCGCCGTGTCCATGCGCCAGAAGCGGGAGGCAGAGCTGGCCAGCGTCCGCTCGATCGCCGAGGCCGCCCAACGGGTGCTGCTCAAGCCGGTGCCGCGCCTGGCCGGGCAGCTGCGCGCGGCAGTCTCCTACATGTCCGCCGTCGCCGAGGCCCGCATCGGCGGCGACCTGTACGAAGTGGTCGCCGCACCGCAGGGCGTGCGGGTGATCGTGGGCGACGTACAGGGCAAGGGACTGGACGCGGTGGAGACGGCGGCCATCGTCCTGGGCGCCTTCCGCGAGGCGGCCCTGGACGAGGCCGATCTCACTCAGGTCGGGTGCAGACTGGCGCGGTCCGTGGACCGGCAGCTGGAAGGGGAGAAGTTCGTCACCGCCATCCTCGCCGAAGTGCGCGACCGCGAGGTCACCTTCCTCAACTACGGCCACCCCGCACCCCTGCTGATCCGCGCCGACGGCTCCGCGACGCTCCCCGAACCGGCCGTCTACGCGCTCCCCCTCGGCCTGAGCGCCCACGGCCCGTCGGAAGCGGAGCCGTTCCAGGCCGACTTCCACCCGGGGGACCAGCTGCTGCTGTACACCGACGGGGTTACCGAAGCCCGAGACGGCGAAGGTCAGTTCTACCCGCTCGCTGACCGCGCTCCCCTGCTCAAGGAACGCGATCCGGAAGCGGCTCTGGAGACCCTGCGCCAGGACCTGCTCCAGCACGTCGGCGGCCCGCTGCAGGACGACGCCGCCATGCTGCTGCTCCGCTACCGGTGACCGGCCGGATCACACCTGACGGTCGACCACCGGGGGCGGATGGGCGAAGCGTGCTGTCCGCCTCCGCCCACCCCGCGGTCGTCCAGCACGGTGGTCTCCACGGTGGCCGGTCCGAGCCCCTGATGAGCGTGGCATCCCCGAGGCCCGTCATCTGCGCAGGCGACGCCGGCCGGCGGGAGAGCGATACGTCCGGTACGACATGTCAGGAGTTCCGCAGCCGGGAGCAGGCGGTGAAGACGAGCAGCGCCACAAGGACTCCCGCCTCGGCGGCCGCGGCGTCGGCGAGCAGCCGGTCCAGACGCGGGTGCAGGTGGTCGACCAGGACGAACACCACGGGGGAGCCGGTGAGCGCGGCGACCACGCCAGGGCCCCAGTAGGGGGGCCGGGTGTCCAGAACCATTGGGCCAGCAGCAACACCACCGAGGCGGTGAAGGGCAGTTGAGGCTCTCAGAGCAGGGCCAGAACAGGACAGGCCAGAGCGCACACGATCAAGCACGCCACCCTCACCCGGGCGGCCTCGCCCCACATCACCGGCCGTGTCTCAGACACCACGTCGCCTTCTCCTCGCTGTACCACGGCCATTGAGAGGTTTTTAACCTGAAATTGCAGGTCGCGGGGCTGGCGTGGGTCGTGGATGGGGTGCTCGTGCCGGTCAAAGACGTGATCGTCGGTAGGTGATCGTCCGTCAGCAGCTGACTTCCGCGTTCGTCAGCACGAGCTGGCGGCAGGTGACCTGGCAGAAGTAGAACCAGCAGGACGGCGGCCGGGCGTGGATCTGCACCCCGAGAGTCAAGGTTCCGGCCGCAGCCGTTGAGGGCTCTCGGCGGCCTGCTGCTGTGCTGCTGGCCCGCCTGCCGGCCGCCTGATCCCGTGCCGACTGGTACGTCGTGGGCATGCGGTATCCGGACGCGGACGAAGCTGATCACGGCGTCGGTGGCTGATGCTGAGGGGCGGTTCTGACGACGCCGTGACCTCTCATCCCTGGAGTCACCAACGACCGTCCCATCACCGGGCGTTCGGTCAGCCGGCGCACGCACCGGGAGTGCACGCGCCGTCCCGCACAACCGCAGTCCGGACAGGCAGGCGGTCGCCCGCACGACCGCCCTTCGACGGCGACTTGCTCCGCGGTGACGTGCACCGCCGTGACACGCACACCGATCCCGGGAAACAGCACATCCTCGATCACCACATCCCCCATACCAGGGCAATCCCCGCAAGAAACGTTCCCGCAGTCGCGCGACGACCTGGGGATTCACGGAATCACGACAGGTCCGGGAGTCGGGAGGGGAGGGCCGGGGCCGAGGTCGCGGCGCTCTGCAGCGTCTCACCCGGTGGGAAGAACCTGCGCCGATCCACCCACCGGCAATGAGGCGGCCGGAGTGCCCGTCACCGAAGGCAGCACCTCAGGAGCGTCCTCCGACTGCTCCACGGTCGTTCCCGTGTCTCCCGGGCGACCGCCCGTGTCGCCAGGGCGCACCGCCACCAGGATCAGGGCGGTGACGGTGGCCACGCCGAGCGCGCGGGCGGCGCGACGGCACTTGGCCCATCCGTCCAGTTCGTGCCATGCCTGGCCGATACGTGGTTCGTCCGGTTGCCAGAGCTCGCCGACCGCCTCCAGCCCGCCCTCGCCCACAGAACGCAGGGCAATCCGCTCGCGGGCGGAGGGCTCCCTGGGCGCGGACTTCCGGGTGGCGCGCTCGTTGTCCTTGAGGAACTGCTGCCACACGTCGTCCGGGAAGGACGACGTGTGGTCCGGATCCCCGGATGATCCGTCGCTGCCCGGCCGCTGAGTGGTCACCGCTCCCCCTGCGCACAACCTGTGGACGAAGGCAGGGGCGGAGAGAGCCACCCGAGCCAACGGGTCTCGAATGTACGCCCGCTGACGTCTCCGGTCGCTTTCGGATGCCGGCTGCTCTGCCTCATCAGCGCCTCCCGCCTTCCCGCACAGCCCGGTGACGGTCGGTGCCGTCTCGTGCTCACCTGGTGACCGCGACCGTGATGGCGAGGCTGACGAGGAGGAGCAGGAGGGGTCCCAGCGGCAGGCCGTGTTCGCGCGGTGTGCTTGATTCGGTGGGGCGCAGTTGCGGATGGGCGTGCAGGGCGGTGACCTCCTCGGTCATGCGGGCGTAGGACGGTCGCAGTCCCAGGCGGCGTTCGAGGCGCTGCTCCCCCAGGCCCGTCAGACGCCACGCGTCGCCGTCCGATCGGTGTATCTCCACGCCGCCCTCGTTGGTGTACTTGGCTGCCCGCAGCTGTTCCCATGGGACGTGCCGTACGGTCCAGGCCCCGGTCAGCCACAGACCGGTGCTGTCCGCGATGACGCGCCAGTTCAGGAGGATGGCCGCGAGGTTGATCAATATCGACAGTCCGAGGAAGGGGAGGAGGCCCCAGTCGAAGCCATCCGTCGCAAGGTCCTGTGCGGCGAGGGAGAGCCCAGTCGCCACGCCTGCGGTGAGGGCCAGTCCGACGGTCCGGGAAACGGGGCCCGGCCCCCACCGCACAGGGCGGCCGGTGGGCGTCAGGGTGGCGGCGATGCGGTCCGTCCGGGCCTGCATCTCTGGTTCTGTGGTGTCGGAATCGGTATCCGTGACGGCAGGGGCGTCCAGGAGGGGCTTCTTGCCGGTTCGAGGGAGCCGGACCGGGCCGACGGTATGGAGCGCGATCGGATCCCCCGCATGGTCTGTGGTGATGAGGACCAGTTCACCTCCCTCGTAGGGGGCGCCGAACAGGACCGCTTCGTGCAACCGCGTGTCGACCGAACAGTCCTCCTCCTCGTCCTCGACTTCGTGCTCGTGCTGGCCCTCGGCTTCGGTGCGGTCGGCCGGTTCGTCGTCCTCGCGGAGCGTGGTTGTGCAGAGACAGGTGAACAGCGCGGTGCGGCCGGCTGTGTCGTCGGCCGCATAGATCCAGGTGCGGCCTTCGTGGTCCGTGCGCTCCAGCACGCGTAGGGCGGGAACCGGTGCGCGACGCAGCGCCGCAGCACGGCGGCGGGCGAGGCCGCCCATCATGAGAAGGGACAGGCCGGGCAGTCCGGCGGCCAGCACCAGCAGCTGCCAGCCGAAGGCGTCGTACGGCTCGGCCACCAGACGCCGCCACGAGCCGTCCTCCAGGACGGTCACCGTGCTGCCGACGCGGTAGTCCTCGGGGTAGAACGCGTCGACGGTGATGCGCCGTGCGTCGTCGGCGCGGACCTGCACGCTCTCCTCGCCGCGGCTGATCACCTGCGCCGTGGTCTGCACGGACCGGGCCGCGTGCTGCTCGTCGGCGCGGATCCCGCTCAGCCCCAACAGGACCGCAACCGCGGCCACGGCACACAGGACCAGCCCGGCGGCGAACGGGAGCCTGCCTCGCGCGAGCGGTCCGACGGGCTCCGGCAGCCGGTGCCGCACTCCGGCGGCCCGGTCGGCGATCCGCCGCTGCCTGGACCGGGCGGCCAGCCGCTCGCGGGCCGCGGCCCAGCCGAAGGCCAGAGCCCCGATCACGGCGACGTTCGCGGCCTGGGACATCCGCCCGGCGCCCGGCAGCTCTCCCCACGCCACGACGGCCGCCAGGGCGGGCGCCGCGATCAGCGTGAGCTCCGGAAGCCGGGCGAGCCAGAACAGCAGCCCGACGGCCAGGCCCCCCGCGCCATGGGCACGGCCCATGTGGTCCGTGCCGGCGCTGTTGATCAGCGTCATATGGGCGACCGCGGTGGAACCGGTACCGCCGTGCAGCGATGCGGCGCCCTGCGGCCCGGACTGGGACGGCATGGCGGAAGTGGGCCGGCCTGGGCCCATGGGGCGGCGTCGGTGGACGACCAGGCGGGCGTACCCGCCGGAACGGCGCCCGGGGGTATCGGGACGGGAGTTTCGGACACGCGAGGATTATGCGGCAGGAGGCGGGCATTGCCGCCGCGGGCCGAACTCGGATCGGCCCGACGCCACCGGGCCAGAAGGCTGAGGCCGCTGCAGCACCCCCACCAGCACCTGCCTTGCGCGCGGTTATGGCCTGCGGTGTTCGGAAGTCGGCTCACGGCGTGAGGATGAGACACAGGTGATAGCGGGCCGGTATCGGCTGCGAACCACCATCGGGCGGAGCGCGATGGGCGAGGTCTGGCAGGCCCGCGACGAAATGCTGGGCACAGACGTCGCGGTCAAGGTCCTGCTCGCCCAGGGCTCCGACGCCACCGCCGCCGCCCGCTTCCGCCTGGAGGCCCAGACCGCGGGTTCCCTCAACCACCGCCACGTCGTCAGCGTCCACGACTTCGGCGCGCACGAGAACCAACTGTTCCTGGTCATGGAACTGGTCGACGGCGACAGTCTCCGCACACTGTCCGCCACGAGGCCGCTGCCCGCCGAGCAGGTGGCCCGCATCGCCGCCCAAACGGCCGCCGGACTGGCCGCCGCCCACCAACAGGGCATCGTGCACCGGGACATCAACCCGGCAACCTGCTCCTGGACGCCGACGGCACCGTCAACCAGGGCCCCGACAGATTCGAACTAAAGACTGTTCCCTGACCTTCCACCGGTCGCCCCACCAAGGCCGAGCACCTGCTCACCCCGGAGGCGATCGAGTCGTACCTGGCCACCGGCTGCCTGCACCTGGAGGAGCCCTCCCGCTCCAACCGCCGCTGCCGCCTCAACAAACTGCGCCGCGCCCTGCTCGGCCCCGACCTGATCACCGGCAACCCCGCCGCCTACTCCGGCTCGGACGCCTCCCGCCCCTACACACAGCCGGAACAGGCCCAGCTGTACGCCTCCGCCCGCGCCCAGCCCACCGACGAACTCCGTAACGGCCTCCTGACGCTCGCCCTCGGCTTCGGCTGCGCCCTGGACTCACCCGAGATCATTCACGACCTCGCGCAGGTCGCAGGAGCCCGGGTCCCCGGTCGCCGACCGCGCCACCCGCTCCTGCTTCCACGCGGTGACCAGCGGCTCGATCAACGCCCACTGCTCGTCGGACAAGTCGGTTGCGTACGGCATCCGTTCCATGCCTGCGACCCCATCATGCACACGACATAACGCGAGGGCAGAACCGTCCCATCACCCACGAACGGGACTTAACACCCTCTGAGGAAGCCTCGCGGGCACGCTGGATCGATGGCGGGCAGACCGTGTCCCGGCGCTGGCGCGCCCTGGTAGCCGCTCGCCGCGAGCACCTCCGCCAGCAGTAGCCAGCCACCTGACGCGGCCCGGGTCTCAGGTGCCCGAGACAAGACGGGCCGCAGCAGGGCCCCCAGCGGCCTGAATCCGTCCCAGCGTGACGGCATATGGCCGGATCGGGCCTCTGAAGTGGCGCGCATCGGGGCAGATCTTCCAGGTTGTCGAACGTTCCGAGTTCACTCAATCACTCAACGCGACAGTTTGGGGGCGTACGTGGCGCGGAGCCAGGATCTGTCCAACACGCTGACGATGCTGCACACCACACTCGTACAGACCAGCACGAATCTGCAGGACGCTCTGAGTAAGGGAATCGACAAGCTCGAAACCAGCGGCCAGGCAGCGCAGCGTGGCACCGCGGACACGGTGGTCGCCGAACTCGCGCGTATGCGCAACGACTTGCGGGACACCAGAAACCGGCTGGCAGCCAATCGCGACGAACTCAGCGAGGAAGTCCGCCAGGCGATCACACTCCTGCGCCGGGAGGTCCAACAGGTCAAGAGCACGGTCCAAGGCCGTCCCGCGGCAACGGTCGACGTGCCCGCCCCGCCAGCGGAGGCCACCGCGCCGATAGCCTCCGCCGTCCCGGACGCGGCCGTGCTGCCCAGCCCCGGAGCAGACAAGACAGCGCCCGTCGGCTTGCCCGCCTTCGCGGCAGCAGATGCGGGTTCCTCGCCGGCACACCCGCTCCCCGCGGTGCCCTCCCAGCGCGTCGATGCGGAGTACGAAGAAGAAACGCAGAGCAAGGAGGCGTTCCCCGCTCTCGGAGGGGACATCCAGCAGGTCGTTCGCGCCGCACTCGCTGACGAGATCGACGATCTGCGCACGCTCTTGACCGGCCTCAAGGAAGCCCACGATGCACAGGCCACCGCGCGCGAAGAACACCGCCGGGAGCTCGCTGCAGTCCGTCAGGAGCTGACAGCACTGACCACCGGATTCGGCGACTGGCAGAGCCAGCAAGCCACGGCCAGTGAAGGCGCCGGGACACCCGACGTCACCAAGGACCACAGCACCCTGCTGCAACAGGCCGCGCGCATCTCCTCGGCCGTCCTCGTCTGCCACCGCGACATGTGGGAGTTCGTCGCCGCCCATGCCGGGCGCCACCCGCACTTCCGTGTCCCCGGCCAGATCACCGACCACGGCAGCGAACGCGTCAGCGCAACCATCTCGGGACGTTCCCTGATCGCCGTTCTGATCAGCCTGTACAACGTCACGCACACCGCTGACGAAGGCGACGGCAACTGGGAACTGGCCACCACCCTCTACCAGCGCATCCATCACCAACTGACCGCCCTGGCTCCGGACGGGGATCCTGTCACCATCACGCTGGACGACCGATCACACACCGGCCTCGACGACGCGACGACGCCACTCGCCACCGACGCACCCGACGACCGGCCCGAAGCAACCAACGGCGACCAGCCGCCGCCCTCCTAGAAACGGCCGGCAGCCGTCCCGGACCAACGCAGTGCCGTCCAATGGATATACGACGTCGCGTGGTTGAGCCGGTTATGCATCAGCTGACCGTTGTGCTCGACGAACCTCTCGGCGGCCAGGCGAGCGGCGTGGCAGCGGGTACGTCGTCGGAGAGCAGCCCGCGCGCCAGCGGTGGCGGGCTTGGTCACCGTCCGGCGCGGTCACCTGTGCGCCAATCGATGGGCACTGCGGGCCCCGCCGAATCCGGCGGGGCCCGCAGACGGCTGCTGCTGTGGTCAGGGGGTGAGATCCAGTACGCGTACCGGCTCGCCCGTCCACCGGTTGGGGGCGGTGGTGGCGATGATCGCGCCGTCGGGCCGGTCCGGGGTGGGCTGCGCCGCGTACTGGCTGTGTGCTGCGGCCCAGGTCTTCTGCCGCGCGACGTCCAGGGCGGCGGCCAGGTCCAGATCGAGGACGGTGATGCCGGGAAGGGAAGCCAGGTGTTCGGCCGTCCCGGGACGGGCGCGATCAGCTTCCACTAATGCGCACGCCGGGGCGTACAGGAACCAGCCCGATTCGGCGTGGGCGCGGTGGATCAGACGGGAAGCGAGGACGTTGCCCTGGCCGGCTGCGGCCATCGCGGTGTCGTCCAGGACGATGTGCATGGCGTCGCTCACCGGCTGGTCACCTGGGCCAGGCGCCGGTCCAGCTCGCTGTCCAGGTCCTGTTCCTCGGCAGCGGTCGGCGCGTAGCCGTTCCACTCCTTCAACGCGGCCAGTGTCTTCTCCGCTCGCTCGGCACGCTCGGCCGGAGTCAGTAGCGTCTCAGCGAGACGGGCGAGATACGCGCGCAGCGAAAGACCCTCAGCGGCGGCTATGGCGGCCAGCCGGTCTTTGGCTTCCTCGGGGATACGGACGTTGGCATCTGACATTGTCGTACTCCTTCCCATCTCCAAGGGTACGGGTACGTACCCGTACCCGCTACGCGACCGATTCCGGTCAAAGCCCTGTCGTATGGCCGAATCCAGTGCAATGCTGTGACGACGGTGATCCTCCAACCCCCGTGGAGGCCCACCCTTGGCCCCGCCCGCGTGCTGTCACCTGGGCGGGGCCGGGCCCTACGAGAAGGCGATAGCCGCCGTTCAGGCCGCGTATGGCGTCCGTCTGGCCGTCCCGGGCGCCTCCTGGCCGGACGCCACGCCCGCGGACCCCCGCCCTGGCCCGCAGGACCTCGCCGACGGCTGGACGACCAGTTGCTGTTTCAATGGAAGCCCTACCCGGCCGTTCGCCTTCGGCTTCTGCAGACGGCTTCGGTGCTCTTTGTGCGGATGTGCCCTGATGGGGGGTTAGGCTGCGCGCGGGTAAGGCCGTCGGCGGGGAGGGGCAAGCAGGTCATGAGGCGTCAGCAGTGGTGGGGGCGGTGTCTGGCGGCTGTGGCCGTGATGGCGATGGCGGGGTGTACGGCGCTCGAGGACGGCGGGGTCGCTGGCCCGGAAGGCAGCAAGGCGTCCGAGTCGGGGGCCGAGGCCGGGCCCGGTGACAGCAAGGCGGGCCCGGATGACGGCACGCTGCCCGGAGTTCCGGACGCGGATACCGCGCGCACGCAGCTGGCCGGGCTGAAGGTGGCCGCACACGGCTCGATGACCGGCTACAGCCGCTCGAAGTTCTCCCACTGGGCAGAGCAGGGCGAGAACTGCAACACCCGCGAGGCGGTGCTCGAGCGCGACGGCACGGACGTGCAGCGCGATGAGGAGTGCCGAGCCACCTCCGGAAAGTGGGTCAGCGTCTACGACGACGTCACCGTTACGGATGCCTCGAGGCTCGACATCGACCACATGGTGCCCCTGGCCAACGCGTGGCGCTCCGGTGCCAGCACCTGGGACGCGGACAAGGGCAAGGCATTCGCCAACGACCTGACCCATCCGCAGCTGATCGCGGTGACAGCCTCCTCCAACCGGTCCAAGGGCGACCAGGGCCCCGATGAGTGGCAGCCGCCGGCCAAGACCTACTGGTGCACCTACGGGAGAGCCTGGACCGCGGTGAAGACCGCCTACGAGCTGACAGTCACCGAGGCGGAGAAGGACATGCTGGTCGAAATGCTGGACACCTGTACGTCATGACCAGTCCCGACAGCAGGCCCGTGCCCGAGCGGCTCCAGAGCGAGGTGACAGCCGGGCGCGGCGGTGCCATGACCGACGAGGTCGGCGTCATCACCGGCGACCTCACCATCGCCACCAGCCCACTGCCCGACGGGCGCGCCCAGATCGCGATCCAGTACACGGGTGCGGAGGAGTGGTACACCCTCACCGGCAGCCCCGCCCCTCTGCCGCCGGGCGGGCTGGCCGCGCTCCACACGGACGTCGTCCAGCGCGTCCGGCACGGAGGCGCGGCGCAGGCCCCGCAGTAGCCGGAACGCGGGAGGCTTGGCGACCGCGTTCCGCAGGGGGCTTCAGCAGGCGTAGGTCTTTCCGTCTGCTGCGGTGTTCCAGTTGCAGGAGCTGATGGTGCCGACGGCGGCGTTGTTGTCGGCGCTGCCGGGCTTCTTCAGTCGCAGGTCGGGGTTCTTGGCGGTACTGGTGTTGAGCAGCACGTGCCGGCCGTAGCCGCGGTAGATGTGGTGGCTGCCGCTTGACTCCTTGCGGTTGGTGCCGCTGCCGGTGTGCACGTATGCCTTCGCTTTGGCCGGCAGGCTGTAGGAGGGCAGCGCGCGGCCGTAAGTGTTCGTGGTGATGTCGGGGACGTAGCCGCCGGTGTTGACCGTCTTGGTGGTGACGTTCTTGATGACGAAGTACTCGCCGTTGAGATTGACCTGCTTGCCGTCCTTGACGTCGGCCCCGGCAGCGTTGGGCCGGACGTGCGTGACCATGAGAGCCCCGCTGGTGGAGGCCGCATGGACGGGCATCGGCCAAGCGATGACGGCCACAGCGGCCGCGACAAGGGCAGCCACACGTGAGGAACGGCGCAAAGGGGTGCCTTTCTCGTAACCGGGCACAGGCAGAACCCCGCGCCCAGGAAGCGGCGCCCAGTCTGCATCAAATAGCGGTCACACATGGTGAGATTCTGTGATTTGCATTCTCCTCGGTCACAGCCTGAACTTCGGGAACTCGGCAAGCCGCAGCCTCGTCGTGGTCGACGGGTGCGCTGCGGAGTGTGGGTAGCGGGCCCAGGATCTGCGCCAGGAGTTGACCCAACTATCCGGGTGATCTGTCCGATGCCCGCTGGGAGTTGATCGAGTCGGTCCTGGCGGCCTAGCGTTTCGAGCGCCGGCGGCGAGCGTGCAGGACTCCATCACCGACGGCCAGCTCCTGGACCAGGTCGCCACCGAACATCCCCGCATCTGGGTCGACGGCGGCTACCGCCAGCACCTCGTCGAGCACGCCGCAGGCCTCGGCATCGACATGGAAATCACTCAACGCAAGCCCGTGAGCAGGGGGTTCACCCTGATCCCGAAGCGGTGGGTGGTCGACGACCTACGGCTGGCTCATGCTCCACCGCCGCCTGGCCCGTGACTACGAAATCCGGCCCGCCCGCTCCGGAGCCGTGATCCATACCGCTATGGCAGACCTCACGGCCCGCCACCTCACCAGCGAGAACACCGTGCCGGTTCCGCGACCAGTCCCGCCTGGCTAACGTAGGTGTAGGCCCCCGGCAGTTCTTCTTCAATGATCTCGACCAGCCAGTCGAAGGCGGTCGGGCCATGTCCAGCACGAGCTTCCGCCAGCTTCGCGGCCATGCGGTCCCTGTTCGTCGGATGACAGCGAGCGAGCCACATCTCGAGCTGCCGTCCAGCCTCGTGGTGTCCAAGGGCACGGCGGGAGATTTCGTGGTTGCGCCACTCGATCATGAAGTCGCCGTCGTCCGGTGTCCCGAAGCCGCCGCGGAGACAGTCAGCGAAGGCATCAAGGTTCCGGCCGAAGTAACCGCCGCAGCCGATGCTCTCGCCGGCGACCCGCCAGAAGTCCTCCAGCGTCTTGACCTGGCTGCCGTCCAACACGTATCTCACCGTCACAGCCCGCAGATTACGTCCGGTCTCGCGGCCTGCCTATCCGTTTGAACCCGTCCTGGTCAGGCACGCTGAGGTGCGATGACTTTGTTCAGGTCGGAGCTCCGAGGCCGAGGACGCGGTTTCTCGTACTCGCGCTGGACCTTGCGCTGGGCAGGGACGACAAGGACACTCTTCCGCACAACCGAGCTGGATCCTGCCGAACGGTCCGCGCTCGACGGGAAGTCGGCGACCTTGCCCGGCATGTCGAAGGTGACCGACAGCTCCGGCGCGAGGGCGTCCTCCTCGATGGCGGTGTGATCGGGACAGGAGGTCGGCGACGGCAGGATAGACGCGCCGCGGCTGACGCCGTGGTCGCGAGCGAGGACCGCGATCGAGCGGCCCTCCAGGTACGAGGTGCGGACGTCGCCGGTCTTCGTGGCCGCCACGGGAGGCGAGGTCCACGCCGCTCACGGCTGTTCGCAGGGGGTGGTCTGCCCTGAGGCCGGAGAGGCCCGGCGCGGAGCGGGGTGGTGGGTGATGCCGTACTCGCGGGCGAAGTGGTTGGCTTCCATCGCTGATCCGGTCATCCGGTGCAGCCAGAACCCGTACGCCACCGACTCCATCTGTTCCGGCGTCAGGTACAGCAGCCACCGCCGCGCGCCGTGATCACTGCGGGCCGTACGCGTCTGCTCCGCCAGCCCTGCCGCCACCGGCACCCGCAGCTGGCCGGCCAGGCCCAGGAACTGACGCAGCGCCGCCATCTGCGAGGGCAGCAACTTCACCAGCCGCCGACCCGCATCCGGCTCGTCGACGGCGCTGCCGGGACGGGGTCGGGTGCGGGCGTAGAGCAGGAGGTCGTGTCCGGCCGGGGACAGGCGGGCCGCCCACAGCACCACGGTGCCCTCCCACGCCGACAGCTCCGCCCGGTCCTCCTTCGTGGCGATCTCCACCAGACCGCGGTCGGCAAGCCCCCGCACCTGCTGCTTCATCGCCAGCACATCCGCAGCCAGCACCCAGCCGTGCACCGACGCCTGCACCCGCTCATCCAGCGCCCCCAGCGCCGCAAGAACCTGCTCCCCACCCCGCACAACCGCCCCCTCCCCGTGAATCCGCGTTCGGGGCTCCAACGAGGCACCGCGGGCGGAGGAAACGACCATGCCGTCGCCCGGCCACTGCGTCTGACAAACCGCCCGGCTGCCGGGCCGGGCTGTGCCGAAGTCGACGTCCCAGCTTCCACGGCCGGCCTATTGGGTGAGGGAACGGCTCTCCCGTCCGGCTGGCAGGAGTATCAGGCTGTGAACGTCGAGATCGCTCCCGCGTGAGGCCTCCCGTACAACCAGGCCTCTGGTCCGCGCATCTGAGTCAGTGACCGCTTCAAGCGGCACCAGATTCCGGCGATCAGGAGGAGAACGTGCGCAAAGCCGTACTCGGGTTGTTCGTGGCACTGGCAGCGGTACTTGCGGTAACACCGCTCGCGGGCGCCGACCAGAACCAGACCGTCGCCTGCTGCGGCGTCACACCGCCCGGCCAACCGTAGAGGTCGCTCGCCAGCAGGAGATGGGCTGGACCTGGTTCGACTACGACAAGGAGATGTGATGCGCAAAGCAGTACTCGGCCTGATCGTGGCACTGGCCGCGCTGTTCGCGGTAGCTCCCCTCGTCGGCGCCAGCGCCGACGAGACCGAAACCGTTGCCTGCTGCGGCCCGCTGCCGCCCGGCCACCCGTAAAGGGCACCCCGTTTGGAATGAGTGCTGTGTGAGGGCTCGTCAGTTCACTGGCAGGCCCTTCCCTCTTGGTCCGGGCAGGCGGTCGCACGGCGACCGCCCGCACGGTGCGGGGCCGCTCGCCTTCTGCGACATGCTCCGCGACCGCCGACGCACGAGTGGGCCGGGCTGCCAGCTGGCGGTCGGAGGCCGTTCTCGGGGAGGCAGCCTGCTGTTACTCACTTTCGGGTGACGGCCCGAACCCCCCGCAGGGTGGCGCACCCTGGCGGAGAGACGCCGTGCCCTAACCCCTGCAAGACCTCCCCCGACCTGTGGGTACGTCAACGCAGCCACATGCGACATAGGTGGGCGTTACATCTGAGAGTCATGGAAATGTGGGCACCAGGTAACAGAGGCCATGTTCTCTCCGCGAGTGATCCGTGGTGTGGACAAGGTGTGTGTGCGGCCAGCCGGCCGCCGACGCCCACCACACCGGATCCCGGGGCCTGTTCAGGCTTCGGGGAAGGGTGTCCGCACCCTGAGGGGGACTCATGTCCGCTTCCGCTTCTGTCACCGCTCGCAGTCTCGTCGCCGCCGCGCTCGCCGCCGGCGCCGTGGTCTCCATGGTCACACTGCCGGCGTCGGCCGCCGACCACGCCCGGCCTGAGCGGTCGAGGGTGACGATCTCGGACGTCCAGTACGACTCCCCCGGCTACGACGACCGCTCCAACGGCCTCGGGGAACATCGGTACAGCGGTTATCGGTGAGAACGATCATGGTCAGGGCGCGAGTGCGCTGACCCTGTTCTCGTACTCTCGGCGGGCCTTGCGCTGGGCCGGCACTGCGGGAAGGCCCTGACCGCCGTCGAGCGGCTGACAGAGGGCGAGAAGCTGGCGGTGTACGGCGGGGACGGCGCTGACGCGCAGGGTGTAGCCCTGGCCGCGCCGCACGGTGACGCCCTGGTCGAGCGCGGCGCGCTCGGCGGGCTCCAGCTCGGCCGAGCGGAGGAAGTCGGCGACCTTGCCCGGCATGTCGAGGACGACTGGCAGCTCCGGGGCCGGGACGCCCGGGTCGTCGGCCGTGTGCTCGGGCAGGAGATCGGCGACGGCCGTGCGGATCGCGCCGCGGCTGACGCCGTGGTCGCGCGCGAGGGCGGCGATGGACCGGCCCCCCAGGTACGCGGTGCGGACGGTTTCGGTCTTCGCGGCCGCCACGGCGGGACGGCGTCCGCCCTTGCTGCCCCTGGCCTCGGCGGCGCGCAGTCCGTCGTAGGTCAGCTCGCGTTGGAGGTCGCGTTGGAGCTCGCCGGCGGCGGCGAGGGTCTGCACCATGAACTTCACGGTGGACAGCAGCTCGCCAGTGCGCGGGTGGCGGGCGGTGAGGTCCATCGCGGAGAACGCGCCGTCGTGGATGCGCAGCGCGAGGCGGTCGCGGTGGAGGACGTCGAGCACGTCGAGGATGTGGCCGGTGCCGCGTACGAGGCGGAACATCTCGGAGATGTGCACGGTGTCGCCGGGCCGCGCGTAGGTGAGTAGTTCGCCGAACTGCGGGCGCTGGAGGGGGTGGAGGCGGCTGGAGGTTCCCGGGTCCTCCTCGAAGACGACCGGGTCCTCGATGCCGGCCTCGTCCAGGACGAGGTCCTGGCGGGCGGTGGACTGTTGGTCGGTCGAGACCCGCTTGTAGACCAGGTTTGCCACTGCGGGCCCCTTCCGTACGGAGGAATGGACCCTATCTGTCGTCAAACCCTGTCAGCAATCATCATCGGATCTGATTGGATTCGGGCCGCCGCGAACCCCGGATTGCACGGGTTGATTGGACGCATCGGCTCCCTGTCGTCAAACGATCGTTTGCCGACAGATCGGTCCCGGCTGTGCGCCCGGCGCGGGCGGGGTGGATTGCGCGCCCCCGGCCCGCGTGGCGGCACCGCTCCTGATGGGGCCGGATGGCGTGCGCCACCGCGCACTCCGCAGGACGTATACGCGTCAATCGTGGCTGGTGTGCGCCTTTGCGGGCTCGGTCAACCGGGGGATGCTGGGGTGCGTTGCTGGGCGCCCTCCAACTGGCCGAGACCATGAATCGGGCCGCTACGGAAGGGTGAACCGTCGTGAGCACTTTGCCCACTGCCACGCCGCACGATCCGGCTCCGTCCTCACCGCCTGCTCCCGCACACGGCCGGCTGGACCTGCCATGGGTGCACCGTGAGCTCACCGCCGTGCTGAACGCCTTCATCGACGGCAAGACCAGCGAGGCCCGCCGCCAGGGTTTGCCGGTCGACATCCCCACCGTCCTGGGCAAGTTCTTGGCCTCCGGCGGCAAGCGGATTCGCCCCACGATGTGCGTGCTCGGCTGGCACGCAGCCGGCGGCACCGACAGCGTGCAGCCGGCAGTCAGAGCGGGTGCGTCCCTGGAGATGTTCCACGCCTTCTGTCTGATCCACGACGACGTGATGGACCACTCCGCCACGCGCCGCGGCCAGCCCACCGTGCACCGGGCCCTGGCCACCCACCACCACCACGGCCGTACCGTCGCGGCGGCCGATGCACTCGGCGAGTCAGCCGCCATTCTGGCCGGAGACCTCGCCCTGATCTGGTCGGACGAACTCCTGTACGGCCCGGACAGCGAACTGAGCCCAGCCCACCGAGAATGCGTACGACCCCTGGTCAACGTGATGCGCAGCGAGGTCATGTACGGCCAGTATCTGGACCTCACCGCCACCGGCCGCCCCACCACCGACGTCGAGCGGGCGCTGGCCATCGCGCGCTACAAGACCGCCAAGTACACCATCGAACGGCCCCTTCACATCGGCGCCGCCCTCGCCGGGGCTGGGAGGGAGATGCTGGATGCGCTCAGCGCCTATGCCCTGCCCCTGGGGGAGGCGTTCCAGCTCCGCGACGACATCCTCGGAACCTTCGGCGATCCTGCCGAAACCGGCAAACCCCGCCTGGACGACCTGCGCCAAGGAAAGCACACGGTCCTGCTCGCCCTCGCCCTCCAGCGTGCTGATTCCGCCGAGTGCGAGGCCCTCCACGCGCTGGTTGGTGATCCCCGTCTCGACGAGGACGCCGCTGCCCGCATTCGCCACATCATCACCGCCACCGGCGCCCGCGCCGCGGTCGAGGACATGATCCGTGTGCGTCGTGAGCAGGCCGGACGGGCACTGCTGACAGTGCCTGTCGCTCCAGCCGTCGAACAGAGCCTGCAAGAGTTCGCCGACGCCGTCACTGGGAGGACCACGTGAATGCCCGCTTGGCGCCGCTGTCACAGATTCCCCAAGGAAGGAAGGAAGGCAATGGGCTGGCCTTTTTTGACGGAGAACTGACGCCCGGCACTCCGATCGCCCTGCACTTCGATGCCGGCACGGTCGCGATGAACGGACAGGAAGCCGTCCTGGACTACACGGCCGCGTGCGCGACCTATTTCGGTGAATCAGCTATGCCGCACCCAGCCGCTGTGGAAGAGCTCGTTTCCACCTGCCAGGCCGAAATGCAGGTTTTCTCCCCTGAAGACGATCGCTACGTGGCGGCAGCCAGCCGTATGGGTGCCGCATGGACGGCCTATGCCTTTCCTGACGTCTCCCCGACGTCCCCCCTGATGGCCACCACGGCACTGCTCAACACCGGACTGTTCATGCACGACGACGGAGTCGATCCCGATCCCCGCGCAGCCCCCGACTCAGTCTTTGAGCGTCTCCGCAGCCTGGAGGAAATCGATCAGGTCATCCTGGACATGTTCCGCGACGACCGGCCCCCTGACCCCGTGAGCACCGCCAGGCCCTACCCCCACGGGGCCGCCCTTCTCGGATGCCTGCGCGAAGCCGCCGTCCGCTACGCCGCGCACATGCCGGGCTGGCAGTCCCGCAAACAGGTCTTCGTTGAATCCCTCAAGGAATATCTCGACGCAGGTGAATGGGCACTGCGCGAGTACGCAGAAACACGCGTGTGGCCCCCGGACGTCAACACCTTCCTTTTCCAGCGAGAATTCGAAGGGGCCGGGAATCTCGCGTACGAACAAGCCGCGCTCCTCAACGCGGTCGACCTCCCGCCCAGCCTCCAAAACCTCCTGGAAATCAAGCGTTTCCGTCAGGCAGCCACATACGCCGTTCTGCTCGGACATGATGTGATGGGATTGGCCAAGGACATCAGAAACGGCAACCCCAGCAACCTCGTCATGGTCCTGCACCAAGAAGGCAGCCTCACGTTGCAGGAAGCCTGCGACAAGGTGATGGCCATGCAGCACCACGAGGCTATGGAGACCATGCGCCTGGCGAAAGCACTGTGCCGCCGCCATCCCGACCTCACCGGCTACACCCGAGCGGTAAGGCTAACCGTCGAAGGAACCTTCCGCGCATACGCCTTCGCTGCCCGCTACGGACCGCACGGCCTGCGGATCCGCGGCATCCGCACCAGCCCGGCCGGACATACACATGCGCTATGAGCGGGTCTGCGCATCACTGGCCGCGCCCGCCGCTCCGATCGCTGGGTTCACGGTCGCGTCCATGCCCCGGCACTCATCTCCCGCGAGGTTGCCACCGGCCACGCCGTGGCGGCCGCGAAGCGACTGACCAGGGCAAGGACTCGCGAGCTCATCACCGACGTGGTCAGCCGCCCTTAGTCCTGTTCGTCCCCGTCCTCGTCCAGCTCCGGTGCGTCCGGGTCGCGCAGCGGGCGCAGGGCACCGGCGGCCGGCGTCGAGGCGGTGAAGCTGTAGCGGCCGAGCAGGTTCAGGTTCTTGTGCTTGAGCGGAGAGAGCCGGGCGATGTCCTCGTCCCGGATCTCGTGGCCCTCGGCGCGGAGCTGGCTGACGGCGGCGTCGAGGTACTTCGTTGTCCAGAGCACGATGGCGTTGAGGACCAGGCCGAGCGCGCCGAGCTGGTCCTCCATGCCGTCGCGGTACGCCTGGTGGATGGTGCCGCGCTTGCCGTGGCACACGTCGCGGGCGAGCTTGTGGCGGGACTCCTGCACAGTGAGCTGCCGGTTCATCTGACGGCGGTAGGTGTCGTCGACCGGGTCGACCACGCGCAGCAGGTGCTCGGTCTTGGCGATCCGCCCGTACTCCACGAACGCCGCCCCGAGCGGGGTCGGGCGACCGTCTCGGCCGAACATGCGCAGCAGGTCGTAGGCGCGGACCTGGTTGGTGACCAGGGAGCCGGCGACCTTGAGCATGTCCGGCCAGTGCGTGATCACCTTGTTCAGGTTCACGCGGTTGCGGGCCAGATCCTCCAGCGCGCCGTACGTTCCGGTCTCGACCCCGGGCATCGTGGCCCGCCAGAACCGCTGATCGTCCAGGTCGCGGAACCGGGGGCTGAAGTTGTAGCCGAGGATCTTGAACAGGCCGAACACCATGTCGGAGTACGAGGCGTTGTCGGTGGCCACCATCTCCGGCTTCACGCCGCCGTCCAGGTTCAGCAGCGCGTCCAGGATGTGCAGGGAGTCGCGCGGGGTGCCAGGCACCACCATCTGCCCGATGCCCGCGACCTGGTCGTTGACGGCGTTGAGCCAGGTGATGCCCCGCTTGAACCCGAAGTACTTTGGCGACGGAGCGGCGCTGATGGTGCGGACGGGGACGACGAACCGCAGCCCGTCCACCGAGGCGAGCAGGCCCTCGCCCCAGAACTTCACGATGGGCACCTCGGCCTGGGCCGCGATGAGCCGTGCGTTCGCGGCGGCGATGGTGTCGGCGCGCAGGTAGTACTGGTCGACGTGCACGAGCCGGGCCCGAGTCAGGGCCTCATGGGCGGGGTTGACCACCGGGGCCAGGCCGATGTTGCACGCCTCCGACACCAGCAACGCGACCACCGAGGTGGGCAGGTCCTTCATCCGGGTCGTGCCGTCCCCGAGGTGCACGAACGTGTCGAGGAACCCGGTCCAGGCGTTCACCTCGAACAGCAGGTCCGGCAGGTCGATCTTCGGGAGCATCCTCTCGACGCGCCCCCGCAACCAGGTCAGGGACTTCGGCTCGCCGAGCGCCCCGAGCCCCGCGACGTTCAGCTTCACCCGCCCGTCGTCCTGCACCTCGATGGAGACCTTCGCCGCCGGCCCCGCCTCTTCCAGACGTTCGGCGAGCTGCTTCCACCCGGCGTCCAGGCCCCGCACCAGCTCCGCCAGGTGCTCGGTCACGGGCATGTCCAGGCTCAGCCCGGCCAGCACGTCCTCCTCGACCGCGTCCCAGTCGGGCCCGTCCAGTAGGCGGGCCCGCGGGTTGGACCAGCGGTGCGACGGGGCGGCGAACACGTCGCGGCTGTTCAGGGCCCGGTGCAGCTGCTCCAGCACGCACACCACGTACGCGTCCCGGTCCACCGCACCCTGCGGCAGATCAGGGTTGGCGTACACCGCCTTGCGCCACGCCGGCGGCACGAGCTTGTCGTCCACCTCCCGCGGCAGCAGCGGCTTGACCCCCACCTTCCGCCGGGCCAGCGCCGGAAGGCCGCGCACCCCGGCCAGGACCCGCTTGCCGGCGCTCGCCGCGTCCAGCGCCTTCGACTCGCCCAGCAACGCGAGGAACGGGCGCACCGTGGCGTACCGGTTCGCCAGCGCGGCCCGCATGGCAACCTCGGCCGAGTCCTCGTCCTCGGGCACCAGCGAGACCACGGTCGCGGCCGCCGTCATCACGGCGGCGCGCGGCGCGACCTCCTCCACCGCCGCCCACAGCGCCGCGACGTCCAGGTCCGCCGCCTGCTCCTCGACCAGCTCCAGTTCCTCGAACAGCACCTTCGCCGCCCGCGCGAGCACCCGTGACGCCTTCTCCAGCTGCGGCAGTGTCGACAGCCGCTCCTTCTCCGTCTTGCGTTTCGCGGTGTTCAGCAGCCGGGTGGCCATCAGGACCTGGAACAGGTCCAGGGCCTCGTCGATGGCCTTCGCCTCCAGGTGCCGCATCACCGCGGTGAGCATCGCCGTGCGCTTCGGTTCCGCCGCCCGTTCCAGCAGCGGCGCCTTCGACCCCAGCGCGTACCGGGCCAGCGCCGCCATCCGGTTCGGCGGGATCTGCGACAGCCTCAGCCGCCCGAGCCGGTACGCGCCGATCTCGTCCACCCGCTCCAGCGCTCGGGCGAACGCCGTGCCCGTCGTCCGCGTCGGCGGCCGGCGCAGCCGCTCCAGCTCCGAGAACCGCGAGCCCTCCGGCGTCTTCAGCGTCGCCACCAGATCCCCGGGCAGCGCCGGGTCCGCGCGGCGGGCGGCGCCCGCGACGGTGGCGTGCAGCCGCTTCTCCGCGACCGTCCGCGCCTCCGCCACCTGCCGGGCCAGCACGGACACCCCGGGCAGCAGGACCCGGTGACGGCGCAGCCAGCCCACCGCGTGGTCGAACAGCGCCTTCGGGCCCTCGGCGTGCGTCCACGCCCGCCCGTGCAGGAATGTACGGAACCGCCGGCCCCACTCGGCGTCCTCGTAGGGGTGGTAGCCGTAGGCGTCCCGGATCTCCCACGCGTGGTCGTACAGCGTCTGACGTCGCTCCGTGTACCGCTTGACCACCGACGGGTCCTCGATGCCGAGCTGCACGGCCAGGTGCTCGACCACCGGCCACGGCACCGCGAGCGGGTCCTCCAGGAACAGCCCGACATACCGAACCGTGCACATCTGGAGCGCGAACCCGAGCCGGTGATGCTCCGTCCGCCGCAGGGCGATCAGGTCCCGGTCCACGTCATCCAGGAAGAAGAACCGCTCCAGCTCGGGCCTCGTCGGCTCCTCGGCGAACGTCCCGTACGCCTCGGCCTGCTCATCGCTCAGAAATTCCACCGGCACGAGCCGGACCGTAGCCAGCCCCGGACCAGGCCCGGAGGCGTTTCACCGAACCCCAGCGGCGAAGTGGATCACTGTGCTAGACGGCCATGATCGTTCTCACCGATAACCGCTGTACCGATGTTCCCCGAGGCCGTCCAACCGCTCCCTGAACCGGGAGTGGGTGGAGATCACCAACAACGCCCGCCGCAGCGTCAACCTCGACGGCTGGACCCTCCAGGACGAGGACGGCCACACCTACACCTTCGAGGACTACCGCCTGGAGGGCCGTACCACGGTCCGTATCCACACCGGACGCGGACGCGACACCGACACCGACCTCTACCAGGACAGCCGCCGCTACGTCTGGGACAACCGCTCCGACACCGCCACCCTCCGCAACGACCGCGGACGCCACATCGACAGCGACTCCTGGGGCCACCACAACGGCGGAGGCGGCGGCCACTACAACAAGGGTGGCAGCCGCCACTGACCCAACACCACGCGCACACCCCGATAACGACAAGGACGCGCCCGGCCACACACGGCCGGGCGCGCCCCCATGCGAACGCCTGGCCCAGCGGGGTAGGACGGCCCTCGCGACCGAACATCCGGGGTCTGTGCTCTAGACGAGGGCCACGAGGCTTTGCTGGAGGAGCCGTTCCGGGGCTACGGCCGCGACGGTCTGCGTAATCACGCGGGTGGGCAGCACTCCCGATGATGCGTTTACGGACGCGGCGCCATCCTGTGGCCGACCCGGTGCAAGAGGCGGCGCTCGGTGCAGAACCGAACCGGCAGAGGGCCGGTACCCGATACCAGGTCCCGGCCCTGCGGATGAGCGGCTCAGCTCTCGCAGTCGAACTCCTGGTCGCCCACGTCCCCCGGGCAGATGTCCGTGCCGGTGTCGCCGTTGGAGGAGTCGTTGCCCCCCACGCCGTCGATGGCTCCCAGCCGGTCGTTTCCGGCGTTGCCGTCCATGATGTCCCGGCCGGCCCCACCGACGATCTCGTCGTCGCCCGCACCGCCGATCAGGATGTCGTTGCCGTCGCCCCCGACCAGGACAGCGCGTTGTGTGCTGTCGATCGTCTGGAGAGTGTCGCCGCCCGCGTCGCCGTTGAGCGTGGCCCGCAGGCTCGCCCGCAGGATGACGGTGTCATTGCGGTCGCCCGCGCTGAGGAGGATCGTCCGTGTGCCCGCCGGGCAGGACACCGAGTTGGCGCTGAGCTGGGTACAACCTGCCCCCGCGGTGACGGTGTCACCGTTGTCGATGACGGTGATGTTGCTGCCGGACGGGTTGATGATGATCTGGTTCGCCTTGTCGGCCGCGGCATTGATATTGATGAAGGCCGAGTTCGCGGTCACACCGGTGGCGGCGTGGGCCTGCCCGGCCGACAAAGCCAGCGCCGCGCCCATCGCGCCTGCCATCACCACGGCCTGTAAACCCGTGCGCATCGAGGTTCCCACTGTTCCTCCAGTCAGTACGGTGCCTGCGATCAAGCATCAACGGGGAAAGAGGGCCGCACATGGGGAGAGAACCCCCAGATAGTGTTCGAGACGGATGGGACGAGCCCGTCGGGCCCGTCGTCCAGGATCTGGCACCACGAGGTCCGGCCCGACTCCAGTGCGGCGACGAACGAGTAGGGCCAGCCGGGCACGAACTGGTCCGAGGACCGGCCGCTGCGGCCGTAGACGTGACAGAACAAGCGGTCCGGGCTGGTCGGCGCGTCCGGGCGGAGCCAGTTAGTGACGTCCACCGCGAGGACCAGACGTCCGTCGGCGGCCTCGGGCTGCGGCAGTCCGGCCAGCACCTGCCGCAGCCGCAACACATCGACGTACTGAACCGCCCCGGCTCGAATAGAGACTCGATTTCATGAAAGGATCGAGTCATGGCACGACCTTCCCGTTACCCGCTTGAGCTCCGCCGCCGTGCGGTGCGCATGGTCGCTGAGGTGCGCGACGATCACCCGAACGAGACGGCCGCTCTGCAGACGGTGGCCGACAAGCTCGGCATCGGCTCCCGCGAGACGCTCCGGAACTGGGTGAAGCAGCACGAGATCGACGGGGGCCAGCGTCCGGGGACGACGACGGAGGAGTCCGCCCAGCTCAAGGCGTTGAAGAAGGAGAACGCCGAACTCAAGCGGGCCAACGAGATCCTGAAGGCCGCGGCGAGTTTCTTCGCGGCCGAGCTCGACCGGCCACACACACGCTCGTAGCGTTCATCGACGAGCACCGGGACCGCTTCGGCGGCGTCGAGCCGATCTGCAGAACCCTCACCGGGCACGACTGCAAGATCGCCCCTTCCACGTACTACGCCCACAAGAAACGCCTCGGAACTCCCTCCGCCCGTTCTGTGCGCGACGAGGAACTCAAAGTGCGCATCCAAGAGGTCTACACGTCCAACTACCGCGTCTACGGGGCCCGGAAGGTCTGGCGCGAGCTGAACCGGCAGGGACATGCGGTGGCCCGCTGCACCGTCGAGCGCCTCATGCGCGAACTCGGCATCACCGGCGCCGTCCGCGGCAAGAAGGTGATCACCACACTTCCCGGCGGACAAGTCGAACGGGCTCCCGACCGCCTGGAGCGCGACTTCGTCGCCAAGGCTCCGAACCGCTGCTGGGTCGCGGACTTCACCCACGTGAAGACCTGGGCCGGTGTCGTCTACATCGCCTTCGTCGTGGACACCTTCTCCCGCCGGATCGTCGGCTGGTCCGCGGCCACCGTGAAGGCGACGGTCTTCGTCCTGGACGCTGTGGAGATGGCGATCTGGCAGCGCGACCGCGACCAACACCCCGTTCGACCAGGCGAGTTGATCCATCCCTCGGACGCCGGGTCGCAATACACGAGTTTCCGGCTCGCCGAGCACCTGGACGCCGCCGGCATCGCCGCCTCGATCGGATCAGTCGGAGATGCCTACGACAATGCCCTGATGGAGAGCACGATCGGTCTGTTCAAGACCGAGCTGATCAAACCCCGGCGGCCCTGGAAGACGCTGTCCGAGGTCGAACTCGCCACCGCTGAATATGTTGACTGGTACAACCACCGCAGGCTCCACGGTGAGATAGGCCACGTCCCACCGGTCGAGTACGAAGCCACCTACTACACCGAACTCACGAAACCCCAGGTCACAACCACAACCTGAGATCTCTACCGAACCCGGGGCGGTTCAGTGCCCCACGAGAGCAACGAGGTAGTCCCGTCCCTCGAACTCGTACTCCACCGCGCATTCCGTCGCCCCATGGGCCAGATGCAGCGAGTCCCGAGGCACGGACCGACTCAACAGCGCCGACACGATGTCGACAAACTGCTCGGAACGATCGTCGTCTGAAGCACTGTCGTCCCTCCGCCACCGGCCGTACTCGACCAACAGCTCACGTTCCTGCTCCACCGTACTGATTCCCCCTGGTGTCCCGTACGTGTCCCATGCGTGCGCTACGCCCCGGCTCTGACCGTGAGCCTACGGCCCGTGATGGTTCCGTCGCTCGGGAACAGCTTCCGACAGCCGACCCCCTCTGGCAGCGAACGTGCGACCGGGGTGGCGGTTATCTGTTCGGACCTCCCTTGCCTGGCCCGCCGAGCACGGCTCGCGCCGACTCCACAGCAGAAGAGGAGGCGTGCACCACAGCGTGCTGTTACCTGACTTCGACGGAGTACGAGGCGCCGGGGAACTCCCATCCGTCGGTGCCTTCGCCGATGTCCTCGACGATGACGTCGTCGATGAAGTGGTCCTCGAACTCGTCGTCGGTGAGTTCGCCGGCGAGCCAGAGCTCCTCGATCTCGTCCCAGTGGCCCCGGCTGCCGTCGATACGCAGGGGCGCGGCGTCCACGGTGCCGCGTGTGCGCTCATCGTCGCCGGTTTTGACGACGCCGCTGATCTCGTACTGGCCGCGCCTGATGTGGTCGGGGATCGGGTCGGCGGGGACGATGGCGACGTTCTCGTACGCGGTGTGGATGAGGTCGCGGTAGCTGCGGCGGATGTTGTATTCGGCGTCGGACAGCCAGTTGATGAGGGTCTTGGTCGTCACGTGGAGGCCGGAGTCTGCCAGGGCCTGCTGCCCGCGGTGGGTCGCGGTGAGCTGGCTGAGCTGGGCGTGCCAGTGCTTGGCGTTGTACGACGACAGGCGGTGTCGGGGGGTGACCTGGGAGCGCAGGAGGTTGTTGAGTGCGGCGCCCAGGGAGTCGCCGCGGCCTGTGGGGCCTGCCATCAGTCGTCACCTTCGGGGATGATCTCGCCGGGCTTGACGAACTTGGCCTTCACTTCGCCGAAGCCGGTCCCGATCCGGTACGTGGCGGGCGCGGTGCCGTCGGGCGTCCAGAAGACGGCCGCGTCGACGTTGCGCAGTGCGAGGAGCTGGTGGCCTTGCTGGACGGCCCTGAAGGCCACCGACCAGTGGCGGACAGATGCTTCGGCGACCATGCTCATGCGCCAGTCCGGCCGGTAGAACGGGGACCGCTGTGCGGGGCGCTTGGGCCACAAAAGGCGCAGCGCGATGGACAGTCGGGTCTTGTACGCCTTGTAGGGGTCGCCGCCGATCTGGACGAGCTCGGTCCGTGCTTTGCGGGTGGCCTCGTAGAAGGGCTTGAAGAGGGACTCGTTGTATTTCCCGGTCCAGGAGTCGTGAATGGCCGGCATGGCGGCGAGGTGGTTGTCCCGGACGAGTTTGTCCAGCTGCTTGATGTGGGGGGTGGTGACCCACACGCGGCCGTCGTCGTCGGGTCGGTCGATGATCCGCCCCAGGGGGTGGGGCATGTCGGTGCGGGTCCACTCGGGGATGTCGATGAGGTAGATGCCGGCTCCGGCCTTGTCGTAGGCGTCGAGCGGGCCGGTGTGCAGGAGCTTGTTCGGGGCGAGGGGAACGGCCGAACAGGCGGAGGGGAAGCTGCCGTTGCGGTCGATCAGGCACAGCATGCCTTCGCCGAAGGAGTCGGGCACGTCGAGCTGGTCGCGGCGGACGCGCTTGCCGTTCGCCCGGATGTGGGGAACGCGGGTGGCGGTGACGTCGGGGTGGACCCAGCGGGGCTCGCCGTCCATGTGCTCGCTGATCAGCGGCCACGGGCCGCTGTCGCGGTCCGCAGTGCGGATGACGGGGATCGGGTGCATTTTCGAGCGGCCGACCGCGTCCTTGAGGATCTTCAGGGCGGGGAAGACGTGGCCCTCGGGCTCGTCCTCCTCATCCCCAGGCTTCAGGCCGTCCTCGTCGTCTTCCTCGTCCTCTGCCACGTGGCCCTGGGCCTGTCCGCTGTCCGCCGGGGCGTGGACAGGGGCACCGGCGGCAGGAGCCTGACCGGCACTTGCGCCGGTGTCGGCAGACACGGGCTCGCCGTAGGGGCGCAGAGCGGCGGTGAGGCGGTGTCCCTCGTGGGTGTCCGGCATCGCCGTTACCGCTGCGGCGGCCTGGAGCAGCGACGGCAGGATCTCCTTCAGGGCTTCCTGGTCGCTGTCTGCGACCGCAGTTCGCCATGCCGCCAGTTCGTGGGTGAGGGCGGCGGGGATCCCCTGGTGTCCGCCGGAGGTGTAGGGAAGGGCGGCTTCGGCCAGTTCCAGTGCCGCCGTTCCGCCGGCGGACGCCGAGAGCCCCGGGCCTGCCGGGCTGTCGGCGCGGTCGAGGGAGGCGGCTCCGGCGTCGAGGAAACGGGCGTGGAGCAGGTCGGGCTGCAGATACGCCGAGCCGATCGTGCCGAAGTCGCGCTCCGCGATGGTCACCTGGACCTTGGCAGGGTCCTTGGTCGGTGCGAGCGTCAACGTGACGTCGGCGTCCAGGAGACGTAGGAGCGTGGGATCGTCGCTGTCGACGATGGCGAGCACTGGTACGTGCAGGGTGCGCGCGAGTGAGGCCAGGCCCTGGGAGGCAACCGGGAGACGGTCACCGGACAGGGGAAGCCGGGGGTTGTGGGCGGCTTGCAGGCGGTCCACGACCACCAGGGCCAGGTCCTGGACGTAGGGGGCGGTCTCCGCGATCGCCTCGGCGGTCAGCTCACTGCCGTCGTCGATCAGCAGCGGCGCCTGGACCAACTCCTGGGCGACCTGCTGCTCGTGCTGGGTGAGGCGGCCCTGCTTCAGGCGCGGGTAGTCGCCCCCGGTCTCCGCGGAGATGATCCGGCGCATGATGTCGGCCTGGTTCGGCCCCGAGGCCGCGTACAGGACCCGGTGGTTGTCGACGAGCGCGGTCTGTCGCGCGGCGGCCAGGCCCAGCAGGCTCCCGCCGACGTTCGGGGCGGCCGCCACCAGTGTCAGCCGCCCGGCCTGCAGGCCGCCCGTCGCGGCGTCCAGGCCGGGCAGCCCGAAGGTGGGGCCGCCGGTTGGGCCGGCGGCGAGCACGGCACCGATGGCGTCGCCCAGCGTGGCGAGCCTGCGCGGTGCACTGCCGCTGTCCTGATCGTGTGGGCTGTTCACCGCACCTCCTTCTGGCGCCGCGCCAGTGTGGGCGGCCGTGTCGGACGAGGGAACACCTGACGTGGTGTCGACGGGAAGCAGCACCGCGACCGGGGTACGGCCCCGGCGGAGCACCTGCGGCTGCCCCTGAGCGGCCAGGGTGATGAGTTCACCGAAGTCCTTCTGTGCCGCACTCAGCGCGTGGGACGGGAACGCATCGGCCTTCCGGGCGGCCGGGAGCCGGTCGAGCGGAGCCAGCAGAGCACGCTCTCGGTGCTTGTGGATCAACGTCGTACGCCCTTCCAGCTCGGCGCGTTTCACCAGGGAGAAGAGATCGTTCCGTGCCTCGGTCGCGTTCGTCGCAACTTCTTCGTGCGGCTGACTCACTCACCCTCCTAGGGCACTCAACTAGCCCCCATTGTAGCAGAATCCATATATCAGACTGTGAAAGTCACTAAGTTTTTTGAGTATCTCACTCACTATTGGTGACTTGGCGGGGTGTGAGTTGACGGGCGGGGTGCCCCCGCAACCGATCGGTAGCCAGCAGCGCGGAGACGCTGTGCCAGAAGCTGGGCAGGCGTCTGTCATCCCTGTCGGTGAGGGCGCGCCCGCGAGGTGCGGATCGAGTGAGGGAGAGAAGCAGTGTTGTCAGTGGGGCCGGTGAGAATGGCGTGATGACTCACGCCATACCCGTGCCGTTGCCGTCCGCGCTCGTCGATCACCACGCGGTCGACCTGGAACGCAAGTACACCGACGGCTGGGGCGTGCGGGTCGACGACGTCGCCACCGCGCCCTCCGGCGAGCTCTACGCCCTCTACAGCGTCCACCGCCACACCTACGGCGTGGCGGACGATGAAGCCGATCCGGCGAAGGCGGACTTCAGCTACTCGCTGGTGACCAGGTACGCCCCCGACGGCACCCTGCTCGCCACCGCGGTCTCCGGGCAGAGCAAGTACCTGCGTCAGGACACGACTCTCGGCGGCCCCACGACAGGGCTGGGCAAGGACCTTTGGTGGGCAAAGGGACTGTGCGTCCTGCCCGAAGGAACAGTCGCCGTAACCGGTCCCGGTGACCACACCCATCTGGTCACCGCGGACCTCACGGCGGTGACCGCGCACCACGGTATGCCCCGCAGAAGCTACGACGAGGGCCCGCGCGACCCGTTCGCCACCTGGATCAGCACGACTCCCGCCGGCCGCCTGCTGTGCACGACCGGCGAGTACGGGCTCTACAACTACGCCAACCTGCTCGACAACATCGTGTCGATCACGGACCAGCCCCTCACCCCCACCTCGAAGCCGACGCTGCGGGCCCTGGCATCCATGGAGGCAGAACCCGTCAAGCACACCGAAGCCGACCTGCGGCCGGACGTCCTCTTCAACGACAAACCAGTCGGCATGGACCACCGGCCGCAGCCCTCGCTGACCGAGCACCTCACCGAGCTCGAACAGACCGCGCGGCAGTGGGACTGGGACGACGCCCGGCTCGGCCGGCCCGCGGTGGTGCGTGAGGACCTGTTCGTCATCCCCGTCTACGGACACATCTACCGGGGCGGCAGCCGCGGCCAGCGGTTCGCCTTCGTCCTGGTCAGCGACGAGGGCAAGTTCGTCGGCCAGCTCGGCGGCATGCACCTGCACCGCGATAGCCCCTTCACCGGCTTCTGCTTCGAGATCGCCGCCGACCCCATACGTGAGCGGATCTACCACCTCAACCGGTACGGGCTGTTCGCCTGGACAGCCACGGGAGTGCGCGCCCAGCGCCTCGACCTGGAAGACACGCGGTACAAGCTGCTCAAGCACTTCACCCTCTTGGACTGCACCCCCGCGGGCGAGTTGATCCTCGTTCACCGCACGCAGCACCTGATGCTCCGCATCCCGCGTCCTGCCTCCCTCGGCGGCCTCGGCCAGGTGGTGGAAGACGCGCTGCGCTCCTACGCCAAAGAGCGCACCACCCTCAAGAGGCAGTGGCGGCCGGTGAATTGGCATTGGGTCGACAGCACGGCCCCACTACACCGCCTCTGATCCCTCTGAAGGGCCGGGCTACTCCCAGCAGTCCGCCGCACAGAATGCAGCAGCCGCACCCGTACGCGCACACGGACGCCTGGAGGTGCCATCAGGCCGGGTTGATCGGACTCGCGCCGGGCGCCACGCGCGGCACGGCCCTAAGACAGGGGCCGGGGTCACCATCGTCACCTCGGCGGCAGCCCGCACGGGCCGCGGTGGCGCCTGAGCTGCGGACAGGCTCGGCCGACCCGATCGACCCATCGGCAGCAGTAGAGGGTGAACATCCCGTCGGGCGGGATGGTCCAGAGCGCATCGTTCCGTTCCCGCTCGTTCTCGGACGGCTGCTCGGTGACACGGACGATGTCGCCCTCAGCCAGGCTCAGCTCAGGGCCGCTGTCGAAGACAACGCCGTAGGGGAACGGAGTGATGTACGTCCGAACCAGCGTCACCCAGCCGAGTGTTCCGGCCGGCACGCGATACGGGACGCAGTAGTCCTCTGGCTCCGCTCCCCATCCTTCTTCCGCCTCCAGGTCGGCGTGCGGGTACGAGCCTCGCAGCTGACGTCGAGCCTCCACTCGGTCGCCGACGTGCAGCGTCAGAGAGCCAACCCGCACCCGGCGGGCCAACTCCCATCGGTCCTCCGGCGAGAGCGTCTCCAGGAGGTCGTCGAGCCGCGTGGTTGTCCGCGCGCCGTCCACTGGCCGGCTGGTACCCGCCGACCCCGTGGGGGAAGGGTGAGGGATGGCGTACTGGAGAGCGTGGGTCGTCGGGAGTTCCTCGTCGTCTTGCGGGCAGCAGGCTCTGTGGACCCTCTGTACGCTCACCGGCCAGCCGACTTGGTGGGGAGCGAGGCGAGCGGGGACCGGCGGCCCGCGGGGGTCGCGTGGACGGCCGGCCAGTCGATTCGACGGCTTCGGGCAAGCCGGTCCAGGTCGGCCTGCCGGTAGAGGCGGACCTGGGTGTGGTGCTGTCCCTCGACGATCTCGGAGTAGGTGAGCAGTCCGGCCCGTACGAGGTGGTCGAAGTCGCTCTCCCTCACGCGGAGGACCTCGGCCGCCGCGTCGCGCATGTGGAGGCGGCCCGCGGCCGAGGCGCGTTCGACTTTGCGACGGTCGCGAAAGGTCTCCAGGGCCAGCCCGCAGTAGAGGGGGCGATCGCGGTACTCTCCGCGGACTGGAAGGTGTCCACGGCGGGCAAGTTCGGCCGCAGCACCAGAGTGGACGGTGATCGAGAAACGGTCGGCGAGGTGTTCCTCGGCGCGGGTGGCGCCGACGTCAGGCATGGTGCCGACGGCCTGCCGGATGGTGTCGAGGCGGGCGACGGCGTCGTTGAAGGCCGCGGCCGACCATCGGTCGCTGGCCACGTCGGGACCAGGGATGAGCCCAAGGCGCTGGGCGCGGGTGAACTGCCATCGCGCCAGACCGGCGCGGTCGGGGAACTGCAGAGGGCCGTACGACTTGAGGGCGCTGGAGGTGGTCACGTCACGCCCCCAGGTGCGAGTCGACGTACGGGTCTTCGGCGTCGTCGCGGTCGGCCTCGGCCTCCCAGCGCGCTTCGTCCTGGGCTTCCCAGACCATCTCCTGGTACTTGTCGTCGTATGGGTCGTACGGCTCCCGGGCCGCGTCGGCCAGGTCCGCCCAGTAGGCGGACTCCGACTCGGCTTCCTCGGCCGCCCGTTCCTCCGGGGTGAGTGCGGCGCAGCGCGCGGCCTCCTGCTCCCGCCGCGCCTGGTCCTGGGCGTCGTAGTAGCCGGCCCAGACGTTCACGGCGTCGTTGGGTCCCCAACTGCACCAGCCCCAGCCGCCGTCGAGGATCCGGTGGCCGGCCGCGCGGGCGCATCGGCCGCCGTCGATGGGGTGGGCCATCCCGTCGCAGACGAGGACAAGCTCCGTGGAGGGCTGCCGCAGTGCCGGACGGGGCGCGCGGCGCAGTTCGGCGAGCACGTCGGGGAACCGGCGGCCGGTGGTGCTGGCGATCTTGCGAGCCTGCCGCTTGAGGTAGTCGCTGCCTGATTTGGTCACGGTCGTCTCCAAGCGGGACCCCACGCTCCCCGCCGGACGTCGCGTGGATGGGCGCAGCCGGACAGACGGGTTCCTTCGGGTGGTGCTGCGCGGGACCCAATCTCGGTCCTTGTCCGGCGGCGTTGCCCCTGTGCGGCGTGGGCGCGGGCAACAGCGGAAACGGCGGTTCGCGGCATGCCGTTTTCTACGGGATCCACGGTACCGGGCGGCACTGACAATCGGAGCACGGCTGCGTCGCGGCTGGCGGAGCAGAGCGGTGGAGAGCAGGGCCCTGGAGCGCGCTCTACGTCGGGGAGATGGGGAGCAGGTCCAGCAGTACCAAAAGCGATGGCGCAGTGTGAACTTCTCATGCATTCTGTTGGGTTGCCCGCACAGGAGGTCGTAACCGTGGCAGAGATCCGCTCGCTGGAGGAGCTGCAGACGCCGGATAGTACGGCGCTCATCTTCACCCCGTTCGGGCTGGGCGGCCCGATGCCGGCCGAGAGGTCCGCCGAGTTCCTACAAGGGATGGTCGCGGACTGCGGGCTTGCTTCGGACGTGGCGGAGGGGACGCGCCGGGAGTTCGATCGGCTTCAGCGCCTTTTCGTCTATGGCCTGCTCGACTATGACGTCTTCACCGTGGTCGACGACCGCGCCTTGCTGGTGATGGAGCAGGCGCTGCGCGAGCGGTTCCTCCAGTGGTACGCCGGTGCGGTCACCTTCGAGGACGCCAATGGCTTGGAGCCTCCAAAAACCGAGGCCGTAGGCACCTACGACGATGTGCTCGCCGCGGTGAAGAAGCTGGGCCGGAGGAACCGGCGGAGATCACGTCAACAACCTTCGCCGCAATGGCAGTTGAAGGTCGGCACCACGCTGATCGCCTTCAATGGCATGCTCGCCGGACTGCGGACCTGGGCGCGAGCGGCTGGTCTGCTGCGTGGTCAGCGCACGCGTGGCATCGAGCATGCGATGTCGAATCTGCGCAATGCTGTCGCCCACCCGACCGGTTACCACCGCACGACGCCCGTGGAGACGGCACGGACCCTGCATGACCTGGCAGAGCTCGTCAACCAGCTGTGGGGACACCCGACTCCTGGCGGCCGCCTGTACCCCGCCCCGGTGGAACGCGACATCGTCGTCATGGCCTGGAACGACGAGGGAAGCGTCCACATGGCCCAGGCCGATGCCCTGCGCGACGACACCGATGCCGACGGCTACCTCTACCTCCTGATCCGCAGCGGTTCCCGCCCCGGAAGCCGGTACGAGGACGCACACTGGGCAGCGTTCGACTCCCGGTTCGAGACAACGCAGTTCCCCGCGGACTACCTCTGGGGGCCCGGAAGCCGCAGCGACGCCCTGGCCTGGCTAGATGCGAAGCAGCCGAAGGGGGACACCGTCAACTACGTCGACCGCGTCTTCATGCTCCGCGAGCACGATGGCCAGCTGTACCCGCCGATGCACCCGGAAGTGGCCGCCGGCCTCGCCAAAGAAGAGCGACACGGCGCCTGGTACACGGTGCGGGCCGACTTCCCCGAACACGCCTTCGCCCACGTACGGGGCCTCAACGGCAGCCCCGATGCACACGCCCGGGTCGGCGACTGCAGAAACTGCCCTGCTCATCAGCTCGGCAGCGGCAGCCACGAACAGGCCCTGCGGGCCGCCGAAGACGCCATCGGCGTCATCGTCCCCCGGCGGCCACCCGCCGTTGGTATCCCTGACTCGCTCTTCTGGCCACACAGATTCTGAGATCACGGGGAACTGATTGGCGGGTTCATCGATCGACGACCCGTGGTCCGCGCCTCGGCGATGGCCGAGATCGACCAGCTCGATGCCGAAATCGGCAGTAGCATTTACGGGGTGCCGTCGGCGCCGGAAGAAGTGGCGTTCGGCCTGCCGACCTTGCGGCGGTAACGGCCCTGGGCGGCCTGCTCTGACTCGACGCCGAGCGCGGCAGCGATCTTCTTGAACGTCAGCAGGGGCTTGCCCGTGCTCGTACTGATGGAGCGGGCGGCCAGCAGCAGGGCAAACTCCAGGCCGTCCAGGTCTGCACGAGCAACCCGCAGCAAGGCCAAGGCCGCGGCGACGTCATCAGCACGGTCTTCGAGCTCCACCACGCGCCCCGTTGCCTTCTGCCAGCGCGGATCGGACTCGATCAGTCGACGGGCCTGGTGAGCGTGAACCGCGTGCAGCAGCACGGGCACCGACGCCTCCGGAGCGTGGTCCCGGACTTCAGGCAGGACGCTGGCGTAGCGGCCGGCGAGCCGGGCGAGCAGTTCGGCCTGTTCTTCGTCCATTACGTACGGGACCCGCCGGGGCGGACGAGTCGGCTTGTCGGTGTTCGTCATGCCTCTCACCCTCCCGGCACAGCACTGCGCTGACAACGCAAAGCTGTCAGCGCAGCGTTGCGCGCCAAGGGCGCATAGACGCACGCCGGGGTCGGTTTATCGGACTTCTGCGGTCCCCCTCCCCGACTGGGTAGTGCGGCAGTAAATGACGGATTTACTGCGGCGGAGTCTCTACCGTGATCACTGCGACCTGCGGCAGGGGTTTCCGGCTGCCGGGGCGAGGTGCACGCATTTACCGCGACAGAGGGGCGGACCAGGTATACCGGGTCAGCCAGGAGCGGCGGCGCGACGCCGTAGACCGGGTGGTTGCGCTGCAGTTCGACCGTAACGGCACCCGTGTGTGGCGCAGGGCCCACTCGCTGCTGGACTCCGAGCACGTACGGCGGGCGATCGGGGAGGTCAGCGTCCCCTACGGTGTCTGCCAGGAGCCCTCGAATGTCGCGGCCGGCGGGCAGAGCTGTCCCATCCGGTTCCGGTGCGTGGGCTGCGACCATTTCCGCACGGATGTCTCCTACCTGCCTGATCTACAGGCGTATCTGGCCGACCTGCTGCGCAGCCGGGAGCGGCTGATGTCGGCGTTCGCCGCCGACGACTGGGCGCGCAGCGAGGCCATGCCCTCCCAGGAGGAGATCCGTCGGGTGCGTCGCCTGATCGACCGGGTCAAGGCCGATCTCGGTGACCTCACGGCCGAGGAACAGGCCCAGATCGGCGAGGCCGTCGCCGTCGTACGCCGCAACCGGAGCGTGATGCTGGGCATGCCCCGCATCGGCCAGCTTCTGCCCGACGCGCACACCACGAGGTCCGTATGAGCAAGGCCATGGCCGACGGCCGCCGCGCCGACAGTGAACGCCGCCGCCAGCGCGTGAAAACCGCCATCAAGCAGGCCACCGGGAACGGCACGGCGATCAGCGTGAGCGGGATCGCCCGGCAGGCCGGGGTCGACCGCACCTTCCTCTACCGCCACCACGACCTGCTTGCCCTCATCCACGCCGCCGAACGGCAACCCTCTGCCTCGGAGCCCGGGGCCGGGCCCCCGGTCAGCCTCGCCTCGCTCCAGGCCGACCTCGCCAACGCACACGCCCGCAACACCCGGCTCGTCATCCAGACCCAGCGCCTGGAGCGCCGGCTGGCCGAGCTGATGGGCGAGCAGGCGTGGCGGGAGTCGGGCCTCGGCGCCCCCGCCGACCAGGAAGAGCTTCAGCGCCAGGTCTCCCGCATGGAACAGGCGAACACCGAGCTGTTGGCGCGGCTGGAGGAGAGGGACGCGGAGCTGGAGGCTGCCCGGGCGGCCAACCGTGAGCTGACCCGGGCGCTGAACCAGAAGGAGGCCGCGGACCGCTAGGGTCTGGCCGGCCCGGTCGTCCGGCTTCCGGCCGAGGCAGCCATTGGCTGAGGAAGGCGCGCTCCGGCTGCGCGTCTCCCGCTTCGACCTCCGCCCCGGGGAGACCGACGCGACCCCGACGCAGCCCGAGCGACAGCGGATACTTGGCTAGCCACATGTTTACTGTTACGGTGAATATGTGTCCAGCCACCTAAATGCGTGGGGGGCACGGGAGGAGTCGTCATGAAAGCCATTCTGTTCGACCGGTTCGGCGGTCCGGACGTGCTGTACGAGGCGGACATCGAGGTCCCGCAGCCCGGCCCCGGCCAGGTCCGGGTCCGCGTGAGGGCCGCCGGGCTGAACGCTCTGGACGGCAAGATCCGCGCCGGGATGATGGAGGCCGTCCGCCCGACGACCCTCCCCGCCGTCCCCGGTGCCGAGCTCGCCGGCGTGGTGGACGCCCTCGGTGAGGGCGTGAGCGACGTGCAGGTCGGTGATGAGGTGCTGGGCTGGTCGGACACCGGCTCGTACGCCCAGTACGCGCTGGCCACCACCGTGGCCCCCAAGCCCGCCGGCCTCGACTGGCAGCACGCGGTCGCGCTGCCAGTGGCCGGTGAGACGGCCGAGCGGGTCCTGAACCTGCTGGGGGTCGCCGCCGGGGAGACCGTGCTGATGCACGGCGCGTCCGGAGCGGTCGGCACCCTGGCGGTCCAGCTCGCCACGGCCCGCGGAGCGCGGGTCATCGCCACCGCCGGCCCTGCCAACCAGGACTACCTCGCCTCGCTCGGCGCCACCGCGACCGTGTACGGCGAGGGCCTGGTCGAGCGGGTGCAGGCGCTCGCCCCAGACGGTGTGGACGCGGTGTTCGACCTGGCCGGGAAGGGAGCCCTGAAGGACTCCATCACCCTGCGGGGCGGCACCGAGCGCATAGTCACCATCGCCGACTTCGGTGCACGTCAGATGGGCGTCACCTTCTCCCAAGGGTCCCAGGAACGCTCGACCGCCCGCTTGGCCGCCCTGGCCCAGGACGCCGCGGCCGGCAAGCTCGTCACCACCGTCACCGCCTACCCGCTCGGCCAGGCGGCCACGGCCCAGCAGGTCAGCGACGCCGGTCATGTCCGGGGCAAGCTCGTCCTCACCGTCGACTGATCACGCCCGCCTCTCCTTCCGCCACGCCCCCGCTCTGCCGATGACCGCTGTCGATCACCGAACCGAAGGACCATTCATGTTGAACGCCCTGTGGACGCCGACCGCCGTCGGTGGCATCTCCCTCCCGCACCGCCTGGTCATGGCCCCCATGACCCGTGACCGCTCCACACCTGAGGGCGTCCCGACCGAGCTGAACGCCGAGTACTACGCCCAGCGAGCCTCGCACGCGCTCATCATCACCGAGGGAACCCAGCCCTCCGCCGACGGCCAGGGCTACCTCCTCACCCCCGGCATCCACAATGACGAGCAGATCGCCGGGTGGCGCAAGGTCACCGACGCTGTGCACGCGGCCGACGGCCGGATCGTCATCCAGCTCATGCACACCGGACGCATCGCCCACCCCGACAACACCCCCCACGGGCGCCAGCCGGTCGCCCCTTCGCCGATCCGGCCAGCGGGCGCGATGTTCACCGCGTCCGGGCCCCAGGAAATGCCGACCCCTCGTGCTCTGTCGACGCGGGAGGTCGTGGCGACCGTCGAGGAGTTCCGCCGCGCCGCGGCGGCTGCCGTCGCGGCAGGCGCCGACGGCGTGGAGATCCACGGCGCCAACGGCTACCTGGTGCACCAGTTCCTGTCCGACAACACCAACCAGCGCACCGATGGCTACGGCGGCTCGATCGGGGGCCGCATCCGCTTCGCCGTCGAGGTCGCCGCCGCGGTGGCCGACGAGATCGGGGCCGAGCGCACCGGTATCCGTATCTCCCCCGGCAACCCCTACAACGACATCGCCGAGTCCGACACCGCCGACCTGTATCCGGCGCTTCTAAACGCTCTGCGCCCTCTCGACCTGGCCTACCTCCACGTGATGCACGCCGGCGACGAGGAGCTGCTGGGCACTCTGCGCGCGCTGTGGCCGACCACGCTGATCCTCAACCGGGGCGGCACCGACCTGCCCGCCCGCGCCAAGGACATCGAGGGCGGCACGGCCGACCTCGTCTCCGTCGGCGCCCTCGCGCTCGCCAACCCGGACCTGGTCGAAAGGCTTCGCGCCGGCGCGCCGCTGAACACCCCCGACCCGGCGACCTTCTACGGCGGCGGAGCGGCCGGCTACACCGACTACCCCACCCACACCGGCTGAGGAACCGAACCATGCCCACCCCCGAACCCCGCATCCCCGCGACGGCCGACGCAGGACCGATGAGCTACGCGATCTTCCAACTCGCCCGCGCGCACCGCGCCTACGCCGCCACCCTGCTGCGCGAGATGGACCTGCATCCCGGACAGGAGCTGCTGCTGATGCACCTTCTTGACCGAGACGGCCAGTCCCAGTCCGAGCTGCTCGAATGCCTCGGCGTGGACCACTCCACCATCTCCAAGGCACTACGCCGCATGCAGGACGCCGGCCTGGTCGTCCGCGAGCCGGCCGCACATGACCGGCGAGTCATGGTGGTCCACCTCACCGACAAGGGCCGGGCGATGCGCGAGCCCATCGCAGCCCTGTGGCAGGCCCTGGAGGAGACGTCCGCCCGGAATCTGTCGGAGCAGCAGGCGGAGTCCTTCGTCGAGACCGCGTACGCCATCACCGAGGCGATCAGCAGCCGCGCGCTGCCGGAAGAAGAGTCCGCGTGACTCCCTGGTGTGCACCCCATGCCCGATTACGCCACACCACACGTGATGTGGGGCACGCGGACCGGGGTGCACACCGTCCTGCATGCGGCGCGACCACCTCCAGGTCGGCCGTATCACCCACCCCGTCGCGGGCTGCCTTCGGACGCGGCACGTTCCGGCGGCGAGGAGCACTGCGGATCCACCCCCACGGCCCGCCTCCGTCGGCCCGCCCGGCCGGCAGGCGATCATGCCTGCTGCCACCCTGTCCCTCCCACCAAGCCCTTTGCCGATGACCTGACGGAAGTGAGACCCCCATGCCTGCCACCGACTCAACCACCCTCCCGGTCCTCGTCGTCGGGGCGACCGGCTCCCTGGGGAGCAAGGTCGTCGACGAACTGCTCAAGCGCGGCAAGAACGTCCGCGCCCTGGTGCGGCCGGCCAGCGACGCCCGCCGGCTCGAAAGCCGGGGCGTGGAGATCGCCCGCGGCGACATGCTCGACGTCGACTCGCTCGTGGCCGCCATGAACGGCGCCGATGCCGTCATCACCACTGCCGCTGGCTATACCCGCGGCGGCAAGAACGCCCATGACATCGACACCGTCGGCAACGCCAACCTCGCCGAGGCCGCCCACCGCACCGGCATCCGGCGGTTCGTCCTGACCAGCATCCTCACCAGCGACCAGACGCCCGATGTCCCGCACTTCTGGCACAAGAAGCTCGCCGAGGACAAGCTCGAACAGTTCGGCGTCCCGTTCGTCGCCCTGCGTCCGGGGGCGTTTCTCGACCAGGTCGCGAGCATGGCGGGCGCCCCGGTCGACAAGGGCCGCATGGTGTGGATCGGCAAGGCCACCGTCCCGCTGACCTTCGTCCACACCTCAGATCTCGCGGCGTACCTGGCAGCCGCGGTCGACGCCGAGGCCGAGGCCGGTGAGCGGATCGACATCGGTTGGGACCGTCCGGTCAGCATGCGAGAGGTGGCCGACGTGATGGGCAGCCGGGCCGGAAAGAAGATCAAGGTGTGGGCCGTCCCGTCCGCCGTCGCCCGCGCCGCAGGAGCCGTTGCCGGCCGCTTCATGCCCCTGTTCAAGGACCTGGCCGCGATGTTCCGCTGGTTCGAGACCGGGCGCTACGTCGCCGACCCCCGCCGCCAGGAGCAGCTGTTCGGGCCCGTCCCCACGGCCGAGGAGGCCCTCGCCCGGTACACCGATGAGCTGCGCACCGCACGGCACCGGTGACCGGCCCGCGTCCCATCCCTCGCGGCCCGGCGGCCTGATCAGGACGGCTCGGGCCCATCCCAGATGAGGGGCCCGAAGCCTTGCGACCGCGGGGCTTCACCGGTGTCCTCCATTGACGATCAGATGTCCGCAACTGACTGCAGGATTCGCTGGATGTCGACAGAGGATCGAGAGGTGCTGCGGCGACCATCTCGCCGCGGGCCGCAGGGTGGCGACCCTGCGGGTCGTCCTCGATGAGTAAGGAATCATTGGCATGGGCAAGCGTGCAGCGTCCGCAGGCGCCGCCACTACGGCGATGCGAGCGGTCGTCGTCACTCAGCCCGGCGGCCTGGATGCCCTTCAGGTCACCACGGTGCCGGTGCCCGAGCCGCAGCCCGGGTGGGTGCGCATCAAGGTGAAGGCGTTCGGCGTCAATGAGTCTGAGGTCACCACCCGGAAGGGGGAGTCGGACGCGGAGGTCACCTATCCGCGGATCCCCGGCATCGAGGGCGTCGGTGTGGTCGATCAGGCCGACGAGGACAGCGGGCTGCGCCCGGGGCAGCAGGTGGCGACCATGATGGGCGGCATGGGCCGATCCTTCGACGGCTCGTACGCGCAGTATGTGACCGTCCCCGCGAGCCAGGTCATCCCGTTCGAGACCGGCCTCCCGTGGGAAGTGGCCGGCGCGCTGCCGGAGATGTTCCAGACCGCCTATGGCTCCCTCGCCACGAGCCTCGGTCTGCAGGCGAGGCAGACGTTGCTGATCCGCGGCGGCACCTCCACGGTCGGGCTGAGCGCGGCCACGATCGCGAAGGACCTCGGAGCCACCGTGCTGTCCACCACCCGCAGCCCGGACCGGGCCGGGGAGCTGCGGGCCATGGGCGTCGACCATCCTCTGGTCGACAACGGCACCATCGCCGATCAGGTGCGCGAGCTGATCCCGGACGGCGTCGACGCCGTACTGGAACTGGTGGGCTGCTCGGTCCTCGCCGACACCTTCCGCACCGTCCGCCGCCACGGCACCGTCTGCTTCACCGGAGCCCTGGCGGGCCAGTGGACGATCCCCGACTTCACCCCGTTCATGATCCCCAGCGGGGTGCGCCTGACCAGCTACGCGGGCGAGGCCACCGACCTGCCCGCGCAGGTGTTCCAGCAGCACCTGCAAGCCATCGCCGCCGGGCGGCTCAAGGCACCGGTCGCGAAGGTCTACCACGGCCTAGAGCAGGTTCGCGAGGCCCAGGCCGACCTCGAGGGCGGCGCGACACCGGGCAAGCACGTGGTGCTGCTCGACGACTGAGAAACACACCCATCCGCGCCGGTCGGAGCCGGCCGGCGGCGGCATGCACGAAAAGGAGACTGTCATGGGCGTCAACAAGGAAGAAATCAGCAAGACCATCCTGGAACTGGAGAAGTCCTTCAACGAGCGGTTCAGCGTCGGCGACAGCCGTGGCTACCTCGATAACTACGCCGAGGAGATCAGCTACTTCGACCCGATCGAAAAGGACCTGGTCGTCGGCCGCGACGCTGCCGTCGCCCACATCGAGGCGATCTACTCCAACCCGCACATCGTGCGCAACGAGTACCTCAACCCCGTCGTGCACGTCAGCGACGGCGGTGACTTCGCCGTCCTGGCCTACAACCTGAACACCTACGTGCTCGACGACAACGGCAACGAGCGCCAGCTGCGCGCCTGGAACGCCACCGAGGCGTACCGGCTGATCGACGGCGAGTGGCGCATCGTGCACTCCAACTGGGCGTTCGCCCAGACCGCGACAGACGCGATCGCGTCCTGACCGGGGACCCAAGGTGACGCACCCTGGCCAGTGAGCGGCCGGCCCCGGCCCCTGTTCCGGACGCGATCAAGGCCGTGGCGGCCGTGGGGATGCCGGCTTGTGCCGCACCCGCCTCACATGCCGGTCCTGGTTTCGCGGGCCGTGAAGGCGGCCGGGGTGAGACCGGTGTGGCCACGGAAGAAGCGGCCGAAGTTCGCGGGATCGGTGAACCCGAGATGGACGGCCACAGCCCGGGCGTCCCAACCGCCACCTCTCAGCAGGCGCCGGGCTTCGAGCAGCCGCCGCTCGTCGATGACCTCACGCACGCCCTTGCCGGTGGCGTCCCGGGCCGCGCGGCTGAGGGTGCGAACCGAACAGCCGAGCAGCCCGGCATAGTCCGCGGCCCGGTGCAGTTCCCGGAAGTGCAGCTCCAGGGCGTCCACGAACCGTGCGTACGTGTCCCTGCGTGCCGTGCCGCCCGCCAACGCGCCGTCGGAGGTGACGTCCGGGGAGTTGGCAAGGCGCAGCAGCAGCGATTCGAGCAGGCTGCGCCGCAGGGCGTGGTGGACATCGAGTCGACGCCGCCCCAGTGCACGGTGCTCGTCCAGGAGCTGGAGCGCCGTTTGCCGCAGCCAGGCCGCGTCATCGGGGTGTGGGCCCAGAACGGCGGGGGCCTCGTGCGCGGTGAGCGGGGCCAGCAGGCGGGCGGCGTCGGACGTCAGCACGTCCGGCTCGAACAGGATGAACAAGCCGCGGGCGGCGCCCGGCGGATGCCAGCACTGCGCGTGCCCGGGACGTACCCACAGCCACTGGCCTCGGCTGACGGTCCGCGTGACGTGGTCGACATCGTGGAGCAGCTCGCCCTCGGTGACGAGGATCAGGTAGTGGAAGGTGGCGCGGCCCGGGCGGGGCGGGTTCCACGGCCAGTCGTCGTGTTCGGCGAAGAAGTCCTCGACGGTGTTCACCTCGAGGCCGTACGGAGTGCCGACCGGGGGCTGGAAACCGTACAGCGGAACCGCGGCCTGCCCGCTGCGCCCGACGCGTGGAGTACGCCCGGGTTGTCGCTTGTCGACCATCACGTGTCCGCAGCCTACCGCCCTTTTTGCCCGCGTCGACGAAAAGGTGGGGCGTGCCGTACGCGTCCTTGGCCGACGCCCCTCCCCGTCACCACCCGAGGAAGGAAAAACTCATGAACGGATCGACCCTGCAGACGTTCGCCGCCGAGTGCGCGGAGGAACTTCCCGGAGCGCAGCTGGAGCATCCCTTCGGCCCGGACTGGGAGGTCTTCAAGGTACGAGGCAAGGTGTTCATGCTGATGACAGAGGTTCCCGGGCGCCCCGTCGTGATCCTCAAGGCGGATCCCGGCGAGGCCGACGCCCTGCGGGAGCAGTACAGCCACATCACCCCCGGCTACCACATGAACAAGAAGCACTGGATCACGCTGGAGGGCGGGGCAGGCGTCGACGAGAAGCTCGTCAGGGAACTTGTCACCGACTCCTACCTGCTCGTCGTCGCCCGCCTGCCCAAGGCCGAGCAGCCCGTCAACCCGCACACCTACGGCACCAGCACGCGGGCGGCCCGGTGAGCGCGGCCGGTGACCGCCTCCAGGACACCGCCCGCAAGGCGGCCCTCGCCCTGTCCGAGGTCAGCCACGGACGCCCCTTCACCCCCGGACTCGACGTGTACAAGGTCGCGGACAAGGTGTTCCTGATCGTCACCGACGACCCGGACGAACAGATCATCACGGTCAGTGCGAGCCCGAGCACGCGCGGGCACTGAAGCGCGGCTACGCCTCGATCACCCCGGGCCGCTATCTCGACAAGAGGCACTGGATCTCGCTGGGGCCCGGGCGGGGCATCACGAAGCAGCTGATCAACGATGCCGTCGAGCACTCCTACGACCTGGTCATCGACGGTCTGCCACAAAGCGAGCGCCCGTATGGGTCGGCTTCTGACAAGGCTGTAACTGACAGGGAGTTAGGCCGATAGTGCGATCAGAGTCCTTACTGAAATTTCATCCGCTGGGACGGCGCCATCGCCCGATTCAGCGATGGCGCCACAGCTGTTGCACCCGATACGGTCAGACGCACCGGCGCTGAGCTGCATCAAGTCCTCAAAGCCCGCCTCGCGCTACGTCTTCAGCCCCAGAGAATTCTTGCGCTGGCGTGATCTGCATGCCTGGTGGCAGGACACCCGCGAGATCAGCAGTGACACCGAGGGCAGAGGTGACCTGTACCAACGACTCCTCAAGAGCCTGCCGGACAACTCGGACGGCCAGAAGAATCTCTTCATCGCCTACCACCAGATCCTCGGGCCCTCGCCGGGGGATCCCGCTCTTCTGCCCGAGGTGTGGCTGCACTGGGACCATAAGACTGTTCAGGAGCGCGGCCCCGAGGCGTTGCTGCGCTCCCGCATGGACTTCCTCCTGCTGCTGCCGCACGGCCAGCGCGTCGTCCTGGAGGTCGACGGATCCCAGCACTACACCCCCGACCGCGGCCGCGCTCCGGATACAGGCAAGTACGCGGACATGGTCACCGCTGACCGAGACCTCAAGCTCAGGGGGTACGACGTTTTCCGCTTCGGCCACGACGAGCTCAAGCGTCTCGATGCAGCCCAGGACCTTCTGCAGCAGTTCCTCCCGGACATGTTCCGCCGCTTCAGAGTGAGCAGCTGACGCTCGCGGTGTGGGCGCAGGATTCTGTTGCATGGGCGAGCGCCCCAGTGCGATAGCCGTACCCGCGGGGCTCGTCAGGCCAGAGGCAGCTGACCGAGCGGCCGACCGCGGTCGGCCTGCGCCTCCAGGAAAGCGGCCACGGCCACGTCTGGCCCCCGCCTAAAGGCGGGGCCGTCCCAGTACGCTGGGACCGCCACGTGCGTGAGGCGCACCTCGGTGCCGTGGACGCGCGCGGTGTCGAAGAGGGTCTGCAACATCTGTAGGCCCGCCAGGTCGAGCGCGCCGAGGCGGGCATGCCACGTCTGGGTCTCAGGATCGTACGAGGCGATCGGGCGGAGCCTGTCGAGTTGCTCCTGCCAGTGAGGATCGGCGGCCGGTGCTGTCCGGATGGTGGCCTCCAACACCCAAGCGTCCTCGCGGGAGTTCGGCGAACTGGTCATGCAAGGGACCGTAGATGTCGCCACTGACAACTCACCCGGTCAGGTGAATCAGGAGTCTGAACAGAACCCTGGGCGCCCACGAACACGTACTGGCAGACGTGGACCCGATCCGAGAAGTGCACCTGTCCGAACCCGGCCTGCTCGTCATCGACGTCGCTGGAGTCGATGAAGCGAGCGTCATGGCCTTCCGGGATGCCGTGGTCCGGACGTGGGCGACGGCTCCGGCCGAGCACGTGACGCGGGAGCCGGGTCAGCCCGGCGTACGGATCCGCCTGTACACCGATCTCCGGCAGGCGCTCCCCGGGCCCTCGGACGCGGAGGAGTCCGGGATGCAGTGAGGAGCAATGCTCAGATCCTGTGGATCTGCTCGGGAGGGCGTACCTTCCCGAGTGATCGATCGACTGGTATCGAGTAGGCCGACGTTGGCGCGTCGGTCGGGAAGGCACGCCCGTGCTCACGGTAGTCAACGACGACGGTTCGACGCGAGATGGATCCCTGATCGACGAGATCGTACGGGAGGGCGCCCGGCGGATGCTGGCCGCCGCTCTGGAAGCTGAAGTCGACGCATATATAGCTGAGTTGATCAGCGAGAGAGACGAGCAGGGGCA